>JADMIJ010000241.1 GCA_015478655.1 Acidimicrobiales bacterium
CTGGAGCAGGCGCTCCACCATGTCCAGCACGTCGGCGGACTCCCCGTGCGGGGGGCTGTCCTCGTCAGCCGTGTCGCTGTCCGGCATTATTGTCATGTCGAGTTCCCAACTCGTCGGTGGTCCCGGGGCGAAGGCGTTACCGCGCCTCCCGGGACTTCCTTATGTCCCGGCCGGTGACCGTGGTTCCCCGGGCTGATCGTCCAGCCTGGGGTAGTGGCCGGTCCGAAACCATCGGAAGCGACCTGCCCCAACATCGGGCACGTACCGATGTTATACCGAAACATCGCCGAAGATTCGCACTACTATCGGGTGAACTTCGGATCGAGCGAGTGAAATCTCGGTCATAGTCGGCCATGCTGCATTTGTGGACGTCAACTCGAACTGGACTGCGTTGGGCCGGGCGGTGAAGGCTCGGCGGGAGTCGCTGCGACTCGGTCAGGATCTGATCGACCACGGCGGACCGTCCGACCTCACCATCCGGAAGATCGAGCGCGGCGAGACGCGGGCCATCCGAAACAAGACAAGGGATCAGCTGGAGTCCGCGCTCCGCTGGATGCCCGGCACGGTCGACAAGGTCTTGTCTGGCGCTCTTACCGCCGACCTTGCGGCCGCTCTGCCTCAGGTTGCCCACCAGGGCGGGGTGTCTGCTGTGGCCTTACACGGGGAGAGCAGCCTGACCGTGGGCCGCCGGGACGGCAGGGTCGCCAACGACAGGCCCAGTGGGTCTAGCACTTCGGCCGCCACGGCCCCAGGCTTCACCGTCGCTCCGAAGCGCCCGGCCAAGGACGTCATGATCTCCTTGGGATCGGTGGAGTCCGCCGCCGCGGCCCAGGCTGCACTTGAATCCGTGGCCCGGAACTTCGCGGTGCATGAGGCGCATCTGCGGGAGGCGTTGGGCGACACCGTGGAGATCGTGCGGGAGGCGGTGCGGCAGGCAGTGGCCTCCGGCCCGGATGAGGAAGCGCTAGCCGGGTGGCTGCGAGTTCGGATGCCCGATGCGAACACCAGGGTGGTCACCTTCCCGATGGTTGAGCTTCCGGTTCTTCCAGACATCCCGGTTCTTCCAGAGATCCCGGCCGGCCTATCGGACCTGGTCGACCTTCGGGCGGACGTGGACTCCTTGAAGGAGTGGCAGGAGGTCAAGCGCCAAACGTGGTTCGACCCGGAGGCCCAGCCCCGGGATCAGCGCAGTCGCTACCGCGAGGAGCAAGCCCGGTCTGTAGGGCAGGGCAAGGAGCCGGACCGGTCCGGCTCCGTGGACCAGACCCCGGTCCGGGGTGACGAGCCCACCGAGGTGGTCCTAGGCCCTTGGGGCGTGATCGTCGAGCACCAGCAGAACCTGTCCGATGTCGATGATCTCGCGTTGGCCAGCGAACTGTTCGCCCGCGTGGCCCGCCGGCCCCGGTCGGACGACAGGGTCGATCAACTACGCGTGATGAACGCTCTGATCGGCGAACTGGTGACCGAGGCCCCACACGGCCCGCCGCCGCATCCGAGCCGGTGAGTAGAACGGCCAATCAAGATCGTCTCCCAGATTTCTCCCAGAAGGCCCTTTAGACGCGCCAAAGGCCAGGTCTGGTTCCCCGCGAGGGGTCCTGTGACCTGGCCTTTTGACTGG
>JADMIJ010000242.1 GCA_015478655.1 Acidimicrobiales bacterium
GGCCGGTCTCTCCTGCGGTATTCAAGAACTCCACGCCCTTCCGCTCCGCGCGTACGACGGTCGGAAGAAACTTGGGTCCAAGCTAAGGGTTCGTTAGGAAATAATAGCTTTATAACCGGACGGGCCATGACGGGACATGGACCCCGGGGTTCTCCGAGAGAAGCTCACCTCGTTGGATGGTATTCTCGACGAGCGACGTCGTAGGTTGGTCTTCGCCGCGGAGGCCCGGGCGTTGGGCCGCGGGGGCATCGAGCTCGTCCACGAGGCCACGGGGATGGCCCGGAGCACCCTCGCCCGGGGGATCCAGGAACTCGCCCAGCCTCCCGTGCTGTCGACCTCCCGTGTCCGCCGAGCTGGAGGCGGACGCAAACAGTTGGTCGAGAAGGACCCCGCTCTTCTCTCCGATCTGGAGGCATTGGTCGAGCCAGGAACCCGGGGAGACCCCGAGTCTACTCTACGCTGGACCCTGAAGAGCGTCCGGGTGCTCTCCCGGGAACTTCACCGCAGAGGGCACGTGATCAGCTACCCGGTGGTGGCAGAGCTCTTGGCAAAGAACGGCTACAGTCTTCAAGGGAACCTGAAGACGAAGGAAGGCACCCGCCACCCTGACCGCAACGCCCAGTTCGAGTACATCAACGCCCAGGCCCTGGCCCAGTTGAGGGTGGCTGGGCCCGTCATCTCGGTCGATTCGAAGAAGAAGGAGTTGGTGGGCGACTTCAAGAACGGGGGAAAGGAGTGGCGACCCGCCGGGATGCCGGAGAAAGTGCGGGTCCACGACTTCCTGATCCCGGAGAAGGGCAAGGCCATCCCATACGGGGTCTACGACCTGAAGCGGAACGACGGATGGGTCAGCATTGGGATCGACCACGACACGGCGAGCTTCGCCGTCCACAGCATAGGGCGATGGTGGCAGAAGATGGGCCGCACCGCCTACCCCCGGTCCAGGACGCTTCTCATCACGGCGGACGCCGGGGGTAGCAACGGCCCGCGCGTCCGCTTGTGGAAATGGGAGCTCCAGAGGTTCGCGGACCGGACGGGGCTCACCCTCCATGTGCTCCACTTCCCGCCCGGGACGAGCAAGTGGAACAAGATCGAACATCGGCTCTTCTCGTTCATCACTCAGAACTGGCGCGGCCGCCCCCTCACTAGCCTGGCGGTTATCGTGAGCCTCATCGGGTCGACACGGACCCAGACCGGCTTGCGGGTCCGGGCGGAGATCGACAACGGGAAGTATCCCAAGGGTCGGGAGATCTCGGACGCCGAGATGGCGCGGGTCGACCTTCGGCCCGATCGGTTCCACGGTGACTGGAACTACTCGATCATCCCGAGGACCGCGAAAAGGTAATAGAGCCATTATTAATTAACGAGCCCTAAGTCGGCCGCCGAGACGCCGGAACGAGGCTCACGCCGGGGCAGTTTCCAATCTCGGCCCACAGACCTTATGGGAGGGATTCCATACACGCGGCCGGAGTGTTTTGTGAAGGTTCTCGTGGTCAGCGGGGGTGTGATCTCCGGTCTCGGAAAGGGCATCACCACCTCCTCGCTCGGACGCCTGCTCAAAGCCCGCGGAATCCCGGTCACGATCCTCAAGATCGATCCTTACC
>JADMIJ010000243.1 GCA_015478655.1 Acidimicrobiales bacterium
CTTCCGACCCCCTGCTGACGGCGGAGTCGTTGTTGAGTCGGTGATGGTGGTCTATCTCGACGGTTCCACCCGATCGTGGGCGTGAAGTGCCGCGGTGTCGTCATTCGGGTTCGGATGTCACGCCCTGCAGCAAGTGCTTTCGGGTCGGGCGTCGGGACCCGTCCGGTCAGGGGATGGCCGCTCGCAATCTGGCGAAGGCTTCGCAGAGATCGTTGGCCCACGGCCAGGTCTTGTCCAACCGCAGGGTGAGTCCTCTGCTCTTGTGCACGAGGAGGGCAGCCACGTGGAGGACCCGGTAGCGGATGGTCTTCGGCTCGGCCTTGGCCAGTACTCCGTCGAAACAGAGCATCTGGCTCCAGGCCAGCAGTGCGCCGGCGATGAGGCTGACGGCCACCCAGGCTTCGTTGCGCACGAAGGAGTCGAAGGGCAGGTTGGCGAGACCACAGTCCTTCCAGTTCCTGATCCGGTCCTCCACCCGGGCGTGTCCCCGTTGGCGGAGCTCCAAAGACGCGATGTCGCTGCCTTCCGTGTTGGTGATGAAGCAGGTGTGACGGAAGCCTTCTGAAGTATCGAACAAGGTGAGCTGGGCTCCGGGGTGGGGACGCTCCCGCCGCATGATCAACCGGGTGTCCTCCGGCCAGGCAGCCAGCGGGATCAGGTCGGTCAGTTCCGTCACCCAGGCCCCGTCGCGAACAGAGCCGTCGGTCTCTCTGGCCTGTCTCCAGTCCTCTTCTTGGACGAGAACCAGGGCGTCACGTACTCCCTGGTCGATAGGGAATCCGATGGAGAAGTCGCAGTTGGCCGAAACGATGGCATCGACAAATCCGTGGGTGGCACCGGCGGCATCGGCCCGCACCAGGATGGGGTGGGTGACCAGCGCGGGATGGTCGCCGTCGAAGTGGCCAACCTGGTACTCCTCGGGTAGTCCCGACAGCGCCTGGTGGAGCAGGGTGACGTGGTCGTCAGCATCGTTGGCACCGGCTCTCCCCGGCCGCAGCATGGCAGCCAGTGGCTCATTGGTCGTGTCGCACCACACCCCCAACGGGAAGAAGCCGAAGCCCAACTTGTAGGTGGGGGTGGCGTCCTCCTTCTCCGAACAGGAGTTGACCAGGGTGGCGTCGAAGTCCCACACCAGCGAGTCCCGAGGAGGAGAAGCCGCCCACACCTTGGCCCGGGCGGCAGCGATCGCTTCGGGGATGGCACGCAGCTCTGCGGCCGTTGTTGCTTCCACCGCCCGCCAGGCGGTCGGGATCGAGGCCACCGGACCGAACAGTTCGGACTGTTCACGCAGTGCTGCCAGATCAGCCAAACAGTCCGCACCGTCGGCGATGGCCACCGCCAGGTGGGTGAGGACCACGCCCGGATCGTGGGTGTGCCACTTGATCCCGCACCCGGACATGGCCAAAGACATCGATCCGGTCAGGCCGCTGCGATCGGCCAGTTCGGACAACAACGCGGTGCCGGCGTGGGACACCAGATTCTTCCCGTCGGTGGTCACCCTCATCGACTGGGTGGCGCGACTATTCTTCACCTTCAAGGAGCCCTCCTGGTTCTGTGAAATGTGTTGTGTAGAGACTCACATTCTCCCAGAACAGGGAGGGTT
>JADMIJ010000244.1 GCA_015478655.1 Acidimicrobiales bacterium
GCCATAGCTCCATCCTACCCCTATCGCGCGGCTATTTACGTGTCACCACACTAGCGGGGACAAGGAGGCGGCAGGGTGCAGGCGAACAAGAATCACGGTCGACGGTGGCAGCGCAGCTACCCAATGACCATTCTGTTGATGGTGGCCGCAGTGGTTGCGGTCAACTGGACAACCTCCTCGTCCTCGGCCGCCACGTATTCGTCCGCGCTGCGCCGGTACCCGTACATCAGCGAAGTCGTGGGCAACTCGGCCACCCTCAATTGGGGCACCGACCGCTCACAGACCACCGGTGGGGCGACGTGGGGTGCGGTGAGCAACGGGTCCTGCACTCCCTCGAACAACGTGACTCCAACCAGGGTGGGAATCACCGTCGGCACCACCAGCGAGTACCAGTGGAGCGCGGCACTCGCCTTTCCAGGACCAGGCACATACTGCTACCGCGTCCAGCTCGGCAGCACTGATCTCCTCGGTGGTGATCCGTCACCGCAGGTGAAGACCGCAGCCGCGGCTTCGTCGGGGCCCTTCTCGTTCGCGGTTGTCGGAGACTGGGGAGCTGGGACGCCCGACGAGGCCAACGTGATGAGCCAGATCGGTGCGAGCCCGGCGAGCTTCGTTGTGACGGTGGGTGACAACGTCTACAACTCGGGCAACGAAGCCGAGTACGGCGACCTGACACAGGGAAACGTCTTCCCGCCCCAGTACCTCCCCAAAATTGGGAGCCGGCCGATCTTTGCCGCCATGGGCAACCACGGGTTCACCGCCAATGTTCCGTACCTGCAGGACCTCCCGGCACCAATCGCCGCCCAGACGTCGGGCGGTCGCGACCTCCAGGAGTCCTACTGCTGCATCTCGACCCTGTCCGGCGCTCATGGCTATGCGAGTTCGTGGTATGCGTACGACTGGGGCGGAGCACGCTTCTACGTGCTCGACGCGGCGTGGGCCGACAGCCAGGGCGCCTATCAGGGCGACTTCTTGGCCCACTGGAACGGTGCTGTCCCCGGTTGTGGGCCCTGCGGGGCGGAGCAGGCCTGGTTGAAGGCCGACCTGGCCGCCCACGCCAACACACCGATCAAGTTCGCGTTCTTCCACTACCCGCTCTATTCCGACAGCGCCAGCCAGGGTTCGGACACCTACCTCGAGGGCCAGAACAGCCTCGAAGGACTTCTGGCCAACAACAACGTGGACATCGTGTTCAACGGGCATGCCCACCAGTACGAAAGGAACCTCCCCCAGATCCCCGGCAAGCCACTCGTGGACTACGTCTCCGGTGGGGGCGGTGACGCGCTCGGCTCCGTCAGCGGCTGCAGTGCCTTCGACGCCTATGCCATTGGGTCGGGTTCGGCGTGCCATGCGCCGACGCCCTCCTCCGATGCGCACGTCTTCAACTTCCTCCTGGTCACCGTCAACGGCAACCACGTCACCGTGACGCCAACCGATTCGACCGGCCAGACCTTCGACCAGCAGACCTACACCTACGCGTCCACGAACGACTTCTCCATCGCCGCCGCCCCCACCTCGGCCACGGTCACCGCCGGGTCGGGAACCTCGCCCACCATCTCGACCGCGGTGACCAGCGGCTCCACCCAAT
>JADMIJ010000245.1 GCA_015478655.1 Acidimicrobiales bacterium
GACCAGCCCACCGTTGTAGGACACCACCAGGGCAGACCGGGGACCGATCCTGTCCACCAACGACCGGACCTGTTCGGCCGTATGGGCACTGAGCTTGCCGCCCCCTTGCTCCGAGGGCCCGTTGACGGGATGAAAGCGATCGAGGTCGAGCTGGTCGATCCGGCTGTACCGCCAGACCTCGTCCTTCTCTGTCGGCAGGGGGGATGAGGCAAACCGCTCGGCTGCGTCGGTGCGCCGTCGTCCCAGCCACGACGGTCCGGGCAGTGCGGCAGCAGATTCAGGTGTAAATGCGGACAGAACGGGAAGCCTCTCGCGAGTCGAGGCCCGATTAACGAGCCTCACGACGATTCTACTAGCTGCGACGACGAGGCTGACCGGACCGGGCGGACACCCTAATGGGGTTGGAAGGCTTCGCTCTCTTGGGTGATGCTTTTCTCCGAGCCGCTGGCCGGTGAGCACTTGGACACCCTGGGCGACCCAGCCCTAGGCGTAGAACGTGCCCCGGCCGGTAGGTGAGGACAGCGGAGAAGGCTGGAGGGGTGTCGTGCCTGGAGCACTGGTCCATTAGGTCGCCGCCGCTGGCCTCGGGGCTCGTCGAGGACCGGACAAGGAGGCTGGCGATGATCTTCGTTGGAGTGGACTGGGCCGAGGCCCACCACGATGTCTGTCTGTTGGACGAGGGGGGTGGGATTCTCGGGAAGCGCCGGATCGGCGACACTGTGCAGGGTCTCCGGGACCTCCACGAACTCATCGCCGAGCACTGCGAGGAGCCCGAAGAGGTTGCGGTGGGGATCGAAAAGGACCGGGGCCTCGTCGTCACCTCGCTGGTGGCCTCAGGGTTCACCGTCTATGCCATCAACCCGATGGCGGCCTCGCGCTACCGGGACCGCCACACCACTTCGGGGGCAAAGTCCGACCCTGGTGACGCAAAGATGCTCGCCGACCTGGTTCGGACCGATCGTCACAACCACCGTGCGGTGGCCGGTGACTCCACATTGGCCGAGGCAGTCAAGATCCTGGCCCGGGGTCACCAGAATGCCGTGTGGTCCCGTCAGCGCCAGGTGAACGCCCTGCGGAACTCGCTGAAGGACTACTACCCCGGCGCCCTGGAGGCGTTCGGGACCGACCTGGCGTCCCGGGACGCCGTCGCCGTGCTCGCCGCTGCCCCGACACCGACCATCGGACGGGCCATGACCAAAGCGAACCTGGTGAACGTCCTGAAAGCGGCTGGCCGCCAGCGCTACCTCGATCAACGAGCCGAGCAGATCCAAGTCGCCCTGCGGGCTGAGCAGATGTCCCAGCCAGCCGTCCTGGAGGGGGCCTACGGACGAATCACGGCCTCCACCATCCGGGTGATCGAGCAGCTCACCCACGAGGTCACTGACCTCGAGTCGGCGCTGGCCGAGCATTTTGAGACGCACCCGGACGCCAAGATAATCCTCTTCCTGCCAGGACTCGGGATGACCTTGGGCGCCCGGGTGCTCGGTGAGGTCGGGGATGACCCGAACCGCTACAGCGACGCCAAGTCTCGCAGGACCTACGGCGGGACGTCGCCCATCACACAGTCCCCGGGTCGATCGCGGACGG
>JADMIJ010000246.1 GCA_015478655.1 Acidimicrobiales bacterium
CCCATGGGTCGAGTCGGAGAGCCGGAGGACGTGGCCGACGTGGTCGTGTTCCTGTGCTCGGACCTGGCCCGGTTCGTGACGGGGCAGAACCTGGTCATCGACGGCGGCATGACCCTGCACGGCGCAGGCGTGGACGGAATCTTCGAGCAGATCTTCGGGGGTCGGTCGGGCTGAGCGGGCTACCCGTCCGGCGGCGGCCGCTGGCTGGGCTGGTTCCGGAGCCGGTTATGGAAGCCGCACAGGAGCCTGCCGTTCTCCTGGTTGGTGGGCCCACCCTCGGGATAGGGGATGATGTGGTCCACCTGTGATGGTCGGGTCCCGTCGCAGTAGGGATGGGTGCAGGACCGGTCCCGGAGCTCGATGGCCCTCCGGGTCGCCCCGGTGAACAACCGGGCCTTCTCGCTTACCTCCACCCGCTTGTCGGGAGCGAACACGGCCCGCTCGATGTAGGCCTCATCGAGCAAGGAGAGGAGGGCCCCCGGGGGAACGACGGTCCCGTTGGCCAGCTCGCAGACCCGACCGGCGAGCGTGGGGAAGTCGACCAGGACGGTGATGAGCGGGGCCGGCCGTTTCCCGTTCGCCGGGGCCGTCCTCGACCGCTTGGCCATCTCGGCCAAGGCGTCGCAGCGTCGTTGTCCCGGTGTCCGATCCAGGTCGGACACGGTGGGCTCTCGGCCGAGGCGCCCCTTGACCTCTGACCACTCGGCCTCGAACAGCTCGTGCTCCAAGCGGGAAAGCTCCTCGGAGACGACCGTCCCCGATAGGGGGTCCATGGTCATGCCCCCGAGCCACATCTCGTCGAAGCTCTTCTCCAGATAGACGTCCCGGGCGGCCACTCGCTTGTCGTAGCTCGTCTCTGTCCCGTCGGGGTCGGCGAACTGGTGCCAGTAGGAGATGGCTTGCGAGTACTTCTCGAAGGGCAAGGTGGCGGCCTGGTCACAGAGGACCTGCTCGTCCCGGGCCAGGGCCTCTTCGGTGCTGGGGTTGCGCACGGCGGCCACGGCGTCGACGTGGGCGGCGTTGATCGCCCCGCTCGACCAGGCCCGGGCATAGACCGGCAGGTGCGAGAGGGCCCGGCCCCGCCGGATCAAGGTCCGGGCCTGGCCCGACGGGATCCGGCACCGGCGGCCCAGCCAGGCCGCGGCGGTCTTCGCCCCGTCGGGGGCCCAGTCCCCTGAGACGTCAAAGGATGCCGCGGCCTCGGTCACGACGGCATCGAGGCGGGCCCGCTGGCGCATGAGGGCCTCCATCGACTCGGGGTCGGCCGGGACCAACGGCCCCGCGCCGGCCAGGCGGTCGATCGCCTCGGTCAGGTTCTGGATATCAACATCCATGACCCCATTTCACCATTCGGGTGTGACAGCCATGAGGGTCAAGGCCTGGAATGCGGCGTACTTCGCCCGGACGTTCCGGTGTCCGGAGTCGAGCGTTCGTGTCTCCATCGGCCCCAACGTCCGGGCCGTCAAGGCGACGATCCCGCAGCCGAAGATCCAGGGCGCCTTCGGCGACGCCGATCTGCACGGTGGCCAGCAGTATGCCCCGCTCCTGGAGCTCGAGATCTCACCCCGAAAGTGGACCCGGCTC
>JADMIJ010000007.1 GCA_015478655.1 Acidimicrobiales bacterium
GGCGACTGGAACTACACCGTCAGTGCTCAATCAGTCGTGGCGTGAGGCCTAACGGGAGGCGGCCACCCCGGAGGTGGCGGTGGTCGACGTCGGTTGAGCCTCCCGGTTGGCGTTCCCGAGGGTGAGGATCTGAGTGAGCAGCCAGGGGGCCACCTGCGTCGCCCCGGCCGGGCTCACGTGGATCCCGTCGGCGAAGCGCGCGTTGACCCCGTTGATGAACTGCGCGTAGTGACCGCCGGGGTCGAGGTGGGCGTTGAGGTCCTCGACCACCACGCCGCCCCCCGACCCGGCCGCAACCTCGTGCAGCAGGTGGTTGTAGGCATTGACCCGCGCCGGATCGTCCTCGGGCCAAGCTGCGCCGTTGGCCTGTTCGGTCTGGTGGTAGTAGGGCGCCGTCAGGAGCACCACGGTGGCCCCGGTCGATCGCAGCGTGGCGATCGCCTTGTTCATGGCCTGGGTCTCGTCGTGGTTGAATCCCGCTTCTCCGAGGTGCGTCCACGCTCCGTGGACGAACTGGTTCCGGACCTCGTATTCCCCCTCCTCCACCAGGACCACGTCGGGATGGAAGGCCTCCACGTCCGCCTTCCAGCGGGCGAGCTGATCGTTGCAGGGGACGAGGTCCCGGCCGCCCCGCTGTCCGTAGGCCTGGGACACCAGGGTGCCGTGGAACATGGTCGGATTGAGGAGGAACCCGCAGCCGAACACGCCATCACCTCCGAAGTGGACGGCCACGTGGTTCGGATTCGGGCCCAGGCCGAAGGCCAGGAAGCTCGCCTCGGAGTCCCCCAGCAGGACGTAGCGGATCGGCCCCCCGGTCCCCGCCGGCACGGCGGGGGTACTCGGTCCTGTCGCCTGCTGTGACGACAGGGCCGCCGCCGGGACGGCGGTGAGAGCGGCGGTGTCGACAGCCGGGGTGGCGCCCGCCGTCGACGCCACCACCAGGACGGCGGTGCCCCCGACGGCCAGCGGTGCGGCCAGCCATCCCCGCCATCCGCGCAAGACGCCCCTGCGGATGGGCATCTCCAGAACGTGGTAGGAGATGGCGGCCACGCCGACGGCGAGGGACACCCTGACGGCGAACAGCGGCCAACCCGACAACCCCGTCCGCTGGTGGTCCAGCAGGACGAAGACCGGCCAGTGCCACAGGTACAGGCCGTAGGAGATGGCGCCGATGTAGCGGACCGGCCGTAGCGACAGGGCGCGCGTCCAAGGGCTGTCGGGGACGAGGGACACGCTGGCCACCACCAGGGCCGTGGCCACCGCGATGAGGGCGAAGCCCCCTTGATAGATCCAAGCCGTGGCATTGCTGTCGGTCACCGCCATCCAACCGACCACCGCCAACCCCTCAGCCCCGGCGGCGATGAGGACCGCCCGGGCCACGGGCGTCAGGCGGAAGGAGCGGACCAGCGAGACCGAGGGCGTCGACGGGCCGACCCCACTGCCGCCGCGCCCCACCAGCGGCTCAGCCAGCACGATGGCCAGGGCGGCACCGATCAGGAGGGCCTGGGCACGGGTGTCGGTGCCGTAGTACACGCGGCTCTCTCCGGTTCCCCCGTGGAAGAGGATCGCCATCCCGAGGGCGCTGGCCATTGCTCCCGCCACCGTGACGGTCAGCAGGACGCGCAGTGATCGGGTCCAGTGGAGCAGCCCTAGGACCACCAGGGGCCACATCAGGTAGAACTGCTCCTCGATCGACAGCGACCAGGTGTGTAGGAGGGGCCGCGGGGTGTTGAGATCGGCGAAGTAGCCGGTGCCGGCCGAAATCTGGTGCCAGTTGTTGCCGTAGAACAAGGTGGCCGCCGCATCGCCGCGCAGCTGGCCCAGGGTATCGCTCGTGGCGAAGAACACGCCGTACACGGCCACGCCGAGCAGCATGGCCAACAGGGCCGGCACCAGCCGCCGGATGCGGTGGACCCAGAACCTCCTCAGCCCGATGTGGGCATTCTGGCGGAACTCGGAGACCAGGAGCCCGGTGATCAGGAATCCGGAGAGGACGAAGAAGACGTCCACCCCGAAGAATCCGCCTCCAGCCCAACCGACCCCGCCGTGGAAGAACAGCACGAGGATGATGCCGATGGCCCGGACGCCGTCGAGGGCCGGGATCCGACCGATCGACTGCTCCGCTCGTACCGCCCCGTCTGCTGCCACGGAAACGGAGGTCGTTGATCCCCCCACCACTCGATCATACCGTTGCCGGCCTGGTCACGGAGTCGGGCGCGGCATCCGAGGCGTTCAGCGAGCAGCCGACCGCTGCCGCCAGCGCATCAGGGGCCGCTCGATCAGGAACCAGCTGAAGATGGCGATGGCGAACACCACCGCCAGGCGAACCAATTCGGTGGGCCAGAACCCCCACCCGGTGCTGTTGGGTTGGATGGCAAGGAAGACGCCGAAATGGGCGACGTAGAGGGTATAGGAGAGATCACCGACGAACACGAACAATCCGAGGCCGGCCAGGCGGGATCCCAGTCCCGATGGGCACACGACGAAGTAGACGATGATGACGGCGCAGGCCAGTGTGGACGCCGGCAGTTGCCACACCGCCAGTGCCTCTCGGAACAGTGGTGCGTAGGCCAGGATCCACACCATCAGCACCACCGAGAGGACGGCGGCCGCGCTCAAGAGGCGCTTGGCCGAGCGGCCCCAGTCACTGAGGTGGCCATCGGAGGCCAGGAGCCCGAGCAGGCACCCGAGAAGGAGCGCGTCGGCCCGGCTGTCGAAGGCGTAGTAGACGCGGTCGAACACCGCGCCGCTGAAGTGCGCCGGGTGGACTGACAGGTACAGCCGGTCGGCGACGCTGGCCGCGATCCCGCCCGCGGCGAACACATAGGCCAGACGGCGGTGTCCACTGGCCACGGCCGCCACCATCAGGATGGACCAGATGACATAGAACTGTTCCTCGACGGAGAGCGACCACGTCTGGGCCAGGAAGCCGAAGAACGGCGCGTGGCCGAAGGCCTGGCGGTAGTCGGCGTAGTAGAAGAGGGCGGCTGCGCTATCCCCCCAGATCCGTTGGGATGCGTCGGCCACCGAGACAAGGGCGCCATAGATGGCGAGGAGGGCCACGACCAGAACCAGCGGTGGGAAGAGGCGTACCGCCCGACGCGAGTAGAACCGACTGAGGCTGATCTTGCCGTTTCGCTTTCCTTCCCCGTCCAGCATGGCGGTGATGAGGAAGCCACTGAGCACGAAGAACATCTGCATGGTGGCCCACGAACCGGGGATGGTGTGGAAGTTCGAGTGGTAAGCGATGACCAGGGCGATGAGGAAGGCACGTACCCCCGTGAGTGGCGGTCGGCTTCCCAGCCGGAAGGGGGTCCTCTCGGCCACCGTGGCCGAGCCTGAGGGCCTGACGACGGCGGTATCAAGGTCGACTGTGGCCAGCGGATGGGCCGAGCCGTCGTCGATGGACTGGGCCAGCCCGACAGGACTCCGCTCCGGGGCACCAACCTCATCGGGGGGATCGCCTGGGCTTTCCGTCACCTGATGCCTTCCCTGCCACCGTCGATGGGAGATCGATCGGCGCCGAGGGCCCCCTGACCTGGCCGACGCCTGGATTGCACCGCTCGGACTCTATCCCCAAGCGGTCCGCAGGACTAGCTGGCCGAGCCGGTGGAGCGGGGTCCGGGGTGCAGGATGCAAGAGGCGACGGGAGAGGACCCGACCACCGGTCGGGCGCCGGATTTCGTGCACGCGGCGAGCTCGGCCGGCGACACTGCCCGCGGTGGAGGTGCGGTCGAAACGTGATGCCAGACCCACGCTCCGTCCTGTCGGGTCGGAGCGGAGCCGAGCACGCTGGTGAACAGGGCCACACCATAGGAGGTCCCTCGGCCCGTCTGGAAGGGCGCCAGTCCGGTGTCATCGGGCACGACGGCCATGGTGACCCCCCAGGCGCGCAGGGCGGCTCGGACCGCCACGAGGTTCGAGGGGGACAACAGGGGAGCCGGGATGATGGGAACCGATGCGTCGTCCAACACCTGGAAGGCGGTCTTGTGGGCGCCGGCGCGAGCGGTCGTACCCGCCGGTCCGCCGCCTCCGGCCATCCGGAAGTGCATCCCCCCGATGGCCTGCCAGGGGATCGGGCTCTGCGAGTTGGCGGTGGCGAAGGGATAGGTGGCGAGCACCTGGCCGGTGGTGAGGTGCTCACCCACGGTCTCGAACCAGCGCGGCACCGTCACGGGCTGGACGGTCAGGGGGAGGTTGGGGCCCAGCGCGAGGGCACTCGGGACCAGGGCGACCAGGGCCACCACAACGGCGACAAGGGAACCCACCGCCACCCGGACCGATCGGCCGCTCGAACGGTGCATCGGCACCCCATGGCTTCGATCTCGCCCGATCCATCGTGTGGCTCCGGTCCTCGAGCGATCGACGATGACCGCCAGCATGACTGCCGCGCACAACACGAAGACGGCGTCGAAACGCGATTGCACGACGTTGTCGAGCAGCTGCAGGTGGTCTACCGCCGCCCACGGCCCCCAAGCGCCTCCCCCGACCCGCAGGCTCAGCACCGCGGTGATCACGCCCAAGGCGCCAAAGAACCAGAGCCGGCGGTCCGAGCGCCATAGTGCGGTCCCCATCACCAGGACGGCCAGCAGACCTGGTCCCAGGTAGGAGGGTGACGGCAAGGCCGGTCCCGGGTAGCCGCCGAGGTTGGCCGCCTCCGCGGCCAGTTGCCGCGAGTCGACCGGGCCCCAGCGTCCGACTCCGCTCCACAGATTGCTGAGGGTGTTCCCGAGGTCCCCCGGGTGGTTGCTCGACCACACCATCCCACTCAGGTGAGCCGGCCCGGCCAGGAAGAACCACACGGGGTGGGCCAGCAACACCGATCCGAGGGCCAGCGCCGTGACGGCACCGGACACGGCGTAGGGGGCGCGACGACGGAGCTGGCCCGGATGGCGCAGGGCGGCATAACCCACCAGGAGGACCGCGGCCACCGCACCGCTGACCGTCACCACGAGCACCATCTCCAGACTCACGAAGAACTCCACCGTCATCAGGACGGCCAAGGCGGCGCCGACCCGCAGGGGTCGGGCCCGCTGTCGGATGAAGAGCTCGTCCAGGCACGCCACTACCAGGGGGAGCAACGCCAGGCACGCCAGATTGAGCCACCCGAAGGCGATCTGGACGATCACCAGCGCCGCGAATCCGTAGGCCAGTCCACCGACGAAGGCCGCCGGCGCCCACCGCACCCAGCGCTGGAGGAGCCAGAACATGGAGAACGCGGTCAGGGCCGGAATCAGGGTCGACGCTACGTTCATAGCCGTCACCGGACCGAACAGCCGGGTGATGGGAACGAGCATCAGGGAGATCGCCGGCGCGCTGGTGTCGTTCAGCAGGTTGACGCCGACCGGGTGGAACAGCCAGTTCGAGTAGAGCAGCTGGTGGCCTTGGCTGACGGCGAAGGAGGACCACTGCAGGTACCAGACCATCCGACCGGCGTCGGTGCAGTCACAGGTCATCACCGAGGAGGGCCCCGCGCTCCACACGTGCCACCACAGCCCGAACGAGGCCAAAAGATACAGGCCGCCCGCGGTGAGATACCGCCCCGCTGTCCCCCAGCCCGGTCCATACGATGCCGCCTCCACGTGAGGAGGTCGTTCGGAATCCGGGATGGCCCCGGCGGGGATACTGGCGTCTGAGGCCACGCCGGTCACCTGCGCTGCAGGATGCACGAAGCGACGGCTGGCCCGTCGGCGGAGGGTCCCGCCCCCCCTGTGCACGCCGCGAAGGTGGCTGACGTCGCTGGTAGAGGGGCCCGGGCGGCGCGTGTGTTCCAGACCCAGGCCTTGGCCCGCAGCTCGGGGGCGACCCCGAGCGCCGCCGTGAACAACCCGACGGCATAGGCCACGCTCCTACCCTGGTCGTAGGAGGGCAGACGGGGCTGGTCGGGCACCACGACCGTGGTCACGCCCCATCCCGACAGGGCCTGACGGATGGCGGCGAGATTGGCGGCCGTCGGCAAGGGGGCCGGGGTCAGAGGGAGAGAGGCACGGTGGAGGACGTCGAACCCGCGCGCTTCGCTCCCGGCCCGCGACGGGGCGATCCCAGGGCCACCCCCGCCGACCATGGAGAAGGTCGTCCCCTCGGTGGCCTGCCACGCCATGGACGACTGGATCCCGCCCAGCGCCGCCGGATAGGGGAGCACCACCACATGGCCACCGAGGTGCGGCGCCACTGCGGAGAACCACCGGGGCGCAACCACCGGGCGCACGGTCATGGGGAGGTTCGGCCACCAGGCCACGACGATGGGTACCAGGGCCACGGCGGCCACCACTGCACCGGCGATGTCGGCTCGCCGGTTGTTCACGCCTTGGGTAGTCGGCAGTGCAGCCCCCCGCACCGATACAGCTTGGCGGGTGTGACCGACGATGACGGCCAACACGATGGCGGCGCAGGTGTCGACGATGACCGAGATGTTGACCGGCACCACGTTGTCGAGCACCGGCAGGTGCGTGAAGATCCTCCACGGGGCCCAGTAGCCGTTCCCCACTCCGAGGGACAGCACCGCCGCCGCCAGTCCCGTCCACCCGAAGAAGCGGACCAGCGGGTCGCTCCGCCAGACCACCGAGCCGACCACGACCACGATGATCATCCCGGCGCCGAGGTAACCGAGGAGAGGCAGTGTCGGTCCCTGGTACCCGCCGAACAGGTGCATGACCGAGGTCAGCGGATCACTGATGAACCCGTTGACCAGTGACCCCGGGGTGTTGGCCACGGTGCCTGACGGAGCGTCGGGCCAGGCCCGGCCGACCAGATGGGCGGGCCCGGCGAAGAAGAACCACATCGGGTAGGCCAACAGGACGATGACGATGGCGGCTGCGGTGGCCAATGGGACGGTCGCGTCGGTGACCGCCCTCCGGGGCCGGGCACTGCCTTCGACGAGGGACCGAACCCCGACGGCCACCGCGGCCAAGAGCCCGAACAAGGCCAGCAACAGCAGTACCTCGACGCTGATGAAGAACTCGGCGGCCACCAACAGCCCCAGCGCGATCCCCACCCGCCGGGGCCTGAAGCGGTGTCGGACCAGCAGGTCGTCGAGGCAGCCGATGATCAGGGGGATCGGGGCCAGCAGCCCGAAGTTGGGGTGGGCCAGGGCCAGGCTGACGAGCACGAAGGGCGAGTAGCCGAAGAAGAGTCCCCCGACGAAGGCCGCCGGGCCCCACGAGACCCACCGACGGAGCAGCCAGAACATGGCCAGGGCCGAGAGGGGTGGTGAAACGATGTCGATCAAGTTCAACGACGCCACCGGTCCCAACAGCCAGGTGGCCGGGGCGGCAGCGATACCGAGCCCAAGCGAGTTTGGCGCCATGTTGATGCCGACGGGTACGAACAGCTTGGAGGAGTAGAAGGGGTTGAGCGCGTGGCTCAGTGCGTATGCCGGCCAGTTGATGACCCAGAGAGTGAGGGCCCCGTCGCCGCAGCCGCATGTAGTGACGGTTCGCGGGTGGGGCAGGACGTGCCACCACAAGATGAGGGACACGACGAGATAGGCGGCGCCGACCAGCACGTAGGTGCTCGCGGGGGAGCGGCCGGTGCCCACGATCGTGTCATTGGAGCCGGGGATGGCGACGCCGGGCGTCCCATCCGGATCGAGACCAGCCGGTACACGACAGGGCTCTGGCGGCCCAGAATCCTCATCGGTCTCCGGTCCGGAGGGGGTCAGCTGGGGTGGCATCCACTGGCGCCCATGGTCAACGGTGCTCACGATCGGTGGGCCGGACCCTCCGGCCAGGCCCGAGAGCATACCCCTCCCCCCCGAAACATGGCCTCGGCAGTGCCGGTGATGGCTCCGTGGTGTCACCGGCAAAGTTGGTGTTCGGCGAGACCTGTTTGGGAGGAGAGGGACGTCGTCGTGTAGGTGAAGGAGTCGACGACACTCGACATTGCCTGGCCCAATCCCATCGGTGCGGTGATGGCGTGTAGATGGGAGCCGAGCGGGTCACAGCCCAGAGCGGCGCCGGGCCGACCTCGATGGACCACGGTGAAGGGGGCTCCCATCGGGTTGGTCGGCGAGGAGGCGTCGAAGATGCACGTGTTCGAACCACTGAGGTAGCCGGTCACCCCGATTGCGCCGGCGCCGATAGCGAGCTGGAACGGCAACGAGGAGCGCGGCGGCTGGAGGTTAGGATTCGCAACCGGCTTCAGCTGCGCTGCGTCGGTGATGGACTGGGACGTTACCCCGGTACCGCGGTCTACGCCGGTGGCCCACTTGGGGCCGTGGTGATTGCTGCTGGTCGGGTCAAGGACGGGGGGCGTGCTTTGAATACGCACGCTCCCTGCTCACCGTTCAGGGCGCAGAGCCGATCGACGTCATCCTCGGTGGCGGTGGCAACCCTCCAGGCACTCACGGCTCCTGGGCAGGTGCCCACGGTGGTGTCATCGGCGCCCCTCGCCACCTCGCCTTTCACTTTTGCGAAAAGATGGTGCGGATGGATGACGGTACCGACGCAGGGGCGGGGACGGTGGCACCGCCCGGCGAGACCACAAGCCTCGGCTCGTCGCGCAGCAGCGAGGCGACGGACCAGGTGCTCGAGCATCCGACCACGACCTCGGAAAACGGCGCCACCCCGGAGTCGGGACACCAATCAGCGGCTGTGCCGTTCCGGCTCGGGAATCGGCCGGCCCTTACGGGGATCAGGGCCGTGGGCATGTCGTTCGTGCTCATCTTCCATTCCAACTTCCACACGCTGCCGGGGGCGTGGTCCGCGCTAGGGGTGTTCTTCGTCCTGAGTGGCTTCCTCATCACAACCATGCTGGCCAGCGAGCAGCAGAAGACAGGTCGCATCAGCCTCAACCACTTCTATTCCCGTCGGGCCTTCCGCCTCCTCCCGCCGTTGTTCATCACGGTGGCACTGCTGGCTGCCTACGCCGGGGTAGTGAGGGTGTTCGCGGCCAGCGACCGGCTTTGGGCCGACATATCCGGCGCAACCTTCTACTATTCCGACTACCGATCGGCCTTCGGTCACGAATCCAGCACCGGCTTCCTGGCCCAGTGCTGGTCGCTGGCGGTCGAGGAGCAGTTCTACTTGATCTGGGCCGTGCTCTTCTTCGCCGCGCTCAAGTACGGCACCCGCCGGATTGCCTATGCCATCGTGGTTGCCGGCATCGTTCTGTCCGTGGCGAACCGGATGTGGATCGTCCTGCATGCGGCCCACTGGAACAGCTATGTCGCCGGGCGGGTCTACTACGCCTTCGACACTCGGGCCGACGCACTCTTTCTCGGCTGCCTCATGGGGCTGCTGGCGACCGGGGGGCATCTCCAGGATTGGTCTCCCCGAGCCAAGAGGATCCTGTCCTTGCTTGCGCTCGCCTCGTTCGGGGTCTTTGTCTGGATCCTGTTCGATGTGGGGCTGGCAGCACGTTCGCTGCCTCTGGTCTGGCTACCTGTCAGCGAGGTTGCCTCGGCCGTCATCATCATCTATTTGCTCTTCAACGATCGAACCCTGTCCGCTCGCGCTCTAGGCCTCCCCTTGCTCGTCCTGCTCGGCAACATGTCCTACGCCGTCTACCTCATCCACTGGCCTGTCTACGTGGCCATTAGTCCGTTCACCGTGAAATGGCCGTTTTGGGTCTATGAGTCGGTACGCGTCGCCATCATCCTCGGGTTGGCCTTTGCCAGTTGGTACCTGGTCGAACAACCGTTGATGGCGTGGCGCAAGCGAGTCTTTTCGTCCGAGGGACCGCCGACCGCGAGGGCGTCGGCGAAGGTGGAAGAGGCGTCCGCGTCTCCGCCGCCGGCGACCGATGCTGCGGCATCGGAGGAACGACCAGGAGCGGCGCGCGCCCTGACCGTGGCGTGGCGCCGCGGACGCTGAGCGGACTCGTCCCCAGGCTGTCTGTACCGGGAGGACCACGACCCGACTGCTAGCGTCTCGGGCCGTGATCGGAGTCGGGCTGCCGAACCGGGTTCGCCGAGGACTCATGATCATCATCGGGGCGGGGGTGGTGATAGTGGGGCTGACCGGACTGGGTGTGCAAGCGGTGCGCGGCAACAACACCGTCAGCAGCCAGCGTCATGCAGCCATCATGCACGATGCCGCTGTCGACAACGCCTTCTACCGGTGCCTCGACGTGCAGACGCGCAGTCTGGTGTCACCCGGCGAGCCGGTGTGGCTGGTAGCGGGAAGCTTCGGCGACCTCGTCACTCTCATCAAAGGGGTCGGCAACTGGGTGACGATCGCCGACCGGTTGTCGTCCGCACAGGCGACGGTCGAGCTGAGGGACAACGTGGCCGGGGGCCAAACCTGCCTCGGCACCGTGGTGGTAGCGAAGGACACCACCCCCCATCACGGGGGGGACCGCGTGCGCATCGGCTCGGGAGCGAGCGTGCCCGGCGTCGGCCCGCCGCCGGCCCCGCCTCTGTGAGATCGTTGCCGGGGTGACCAGTTGACGTCCACAACGGGGGCGGCCATCGCCACCATGGCCGTCCTTTCGGCCTCCGGGCTGGCACCCACCCTGGCTCTCCTGGGTAGGCGATGGGTGGTGCTGCCCCTCATGCCGCTGACCGGTTCCGTGCTCGCTGCGCTGGCTGCCACGGGATACCTGGCCACCGGAGGGACCTTCTTGGGATGGTTCGTCGTCCTGGCTGTGGCCGGAACGGCGATTGCCGTGGTGTTCTGGGTGCGTCGGCCGGACCACCGCCCTTGGCGGCGTCCCCTCCTCAGCTGGGCCCCTGGCCAGCTATGGCTGAGCGTGGTCGGTGCCCTGGGCGCGGTGGCTGTGCTGGGCGCCTGTGCCTGGTGCCTGCGGGGACTGGCCACGCCGACGGTCGGATTCGACGCGCGCGCCCTCTGGCTGATGCGCGGTGGATGGTTCCTGCAGTCCCACCATCAGTTGCTGGTCAAGATGCGGATTCCCGACATACCGCTTGTCCAGAGCGTCTACCCACCCCTGGTCAGCGCCACCACCTCCCTGGCCTGGCGAGTCACCGGCGACCAGTCCCAGCGCCTCGCAGTGGTGGTGATCGCATTGCTCAACTCCTGTGCTGTCATCACGGCCTCGTGGGCTCTCGTCGAGGCCGGCCGGAGTGCCGCGCTCCGGTTGGCGTCCGGCGACGGAGGCCGGAGGCCAGCGTTGGTGTCGCGGGGTGCGGCATCCGGGCCGGCTCTCCCGACCGGCGCGGCCGTCGTCCCTATGGTGGTGGGTGTGGTGTCAGCGGTATTGCTGGTCTTCGTGGCTTTCGGGATCACCGAGCCGTTCGCCACCAACGGCTACGCCGATCCGATCTGGTCCCTGGCCGCCGTCGGTGCCGTGGCCTACGGCCTGCAGGCGGAAGCGAGCCGGGCCAACCTGGGAGTGACGGTGATCCTCATCCTGGTGGTGGGGATGTCCAAGGACGAGGGCCTGGCCACGGGCAGCCTGCTCATCGTGCTGGTCGCGCTCCGGGGTGTGGTGACCATGGCGGCCGGCGAGCGGCGCCGCCGATGGTGGCACCCCGTGCTCATCGGGGTGGCCGAGTTGGTTGCCATCGGGGCCTGGCCGTTGGTTGTGCGGATCGTCCATGCCCGGGGCCTGACGTCGAACTACTCACCCGCTCGCCTCTGGGCTTCACGGGCCCGCGCCTCATATGACGGCATGACGCCCTATCTCCACGTACTGGCATTGGCCATTCCTGTGGCCGTGGTGGGGGGTCTGGTGCTGTCTCGAGTCCGTCGGCGCAGCGGTCTTGCCAACGACTGGTGGGCGTGGACGACACTTACCGGCGGGTTGGTCGCCGTGATCTGGGCCTTCGCCACAGGTACCGTGGCCATCAAGCCGTGGCTGGAGGGAACCGTGCACCGGGTGACCGAGTTCCCGGCACTCGCCGGTTGGTGGATCGTTGCCACCTGGGCCGTGGTGGCCGGCTGCTCCCTGGCCCCTGGCGCGGCCGAACCCATGCGGGCCCGGCGAGGGACGGTCGGGTCCGAGCCAGCCGACGTGGTTGATGGGCCGGTTCCCTTGGCCGAGCCGCTCTCGAGCGCGGTCGGCGAATGAGGGAAGCTTCGGGCCCGTCAGATACCGAAACGGCGACGGCGCCCGAGCCCCCGTCGGCCCCGAGCCTCCGGCACCACCCGCCCCAAGGTGATCGTCGAGCGACTCGTCCGCAGCGATGGTGGCCCGTGGTCGTACCCGTGCTGGTCGTCCTCGTCGGTGCCTGGGTCTACCGCTGGGTGGACGAGGACGCCTTCATCAACTTCCGGATCATCGCCAACCTGTTGGCGGGCCACGGCCCGGTGTTCAATCTCGGTGAACGGGTCGAGGTGTCCTCCGACCCCCTCTGGTTGCTGACCCTCACCGTCCTCCACAAGGCGGTCCCCTTCGTGTCGCTCGAGTGGCTGTCGGTACTGGTCGGTCTGGTGTGCACCGCCGGCGGGTTCCTGACCGGAGGTCGTGCCGTCCAGCGGCTGGCAGGACCGCGCAGCGCGTCGACGGTGTTTCCCCTCGGGCTACTGGTTGTCTCGGTGGTGGCCGGCGTGTGGGAGTTCTCCACCTCCGGCCTGGAGATGTCGATGGTGTTCCTGTGGCTGGGGACCAGCTTCTGGTTGTTGGTCCGGGCCGAAGCCCGCAGGAGCCGTGTGGTGCCGGCGGCGGCGGTCGTGGGTCTCGGCGCATTGATCCGCCCAGAGCTGGCGCTGTCGTCGGGGGTCTTCCTGGTCGCCCTGCTCGCCGTGGTGGCGTCGCCCGGCTGGGCCGGCGACCACCGGCGGCTGCGCCGGTTCGGTCTTCCGGTCATCGCCGCGTTGGCCGTGCCGGTGGCCTTCCAGGTCTTCCGCATGGGTTACTACGCCCTGGTGGTGCCGAACACCGGCTTGGCCAAGGCCGGAGGCTCGTCCTGGTGGCCGCAGGGATTCACCTACCTGTGGAACTTCGTGGCCCCGTACACCCTGTGGCTGCCCCTGGCGCTGGGGGTGCCATTCCTCGCCCAGCCGGCGCGGGCGTGGTGGCGTCGCGGTGAGCGCCTGGCGGTGGTGGTCCTCGTTACCCCGATCGTGGCCGGGCTGGCAGACGTGCTCTACGTCGTGCACATCGGGGGTGACTACATGCACGCCAGACTGCTCCTGCCCGGATTCTTCGCCCTGGGCCTCCCGGTCTTCGTGACCTTGCGCCAGGCGCGGGGGATCCTGGTCGTCCCCCTGGCCGGCATCGCCGTATGGGCCGTGGTGTGTGCCGGGTGGCTCCGTTTCGTGCCGCCCAGGGTGACCAGCCTGAACCCCCAGACCGTGTTCATCTCCAACGAACGGAACAGCTGGATCAGCGCCACCGACAACACCCACCCCATTACCGCGTCGGATTACGGCAAGGCGCTGTCCGGTGGGGCCGGAACCCTGCTCCGCCACATCGCCGGCGGAGTCCCTCCCGCTCGCCAGCTGCTGCTCGTCATCACCGATCCCTTTGCCCCCATCGACGCGTCCACCGCCCGGCCGGCTCGGTCCGGAATTCCTTTTCGATTGACTGTCAATGTCCCGGCCGTGGGCGTGATCGGCTACCTGGCCGGGCCCGACGTCTACCTGTTCGACTCGTACTCGCTGGCCAATCCCATCGGGAGCCACACCTCGGTCGCCCGGCACGCCCGGCCCGGCCACGAGAAGTACATCGGTACCGCCTGGATGGTGGCGCGCTTCGGAGTGCCCGGACGCACCGGTACGACAGGGAGCGGCGGGCCTTCGGCCCGGTCGGTGCGGTACGCCGTCCGCGCCCTCGGCTGCAATCCGCTGTCCGCGTACCTGCACGCCATCACGGCGCCGATGACCGTGTCACGGTTCGTCTCCGACCTCGGTGATGCCGTGGGCTACACCACCATGTCCTTCAGCGCCGACCCGTCGGTGGCCGCCGCTCAGCTCTGCGGTTCCGGCGGGGCAGCCGGAGCAGGCCAGGCCCTCCCGGCTCGATGAGGGTGGAGACGGTGAGGCCCGGCGACCTGGCCGTCGGCGAGGTGCCTCCAAGCAGAGAGCCCGTGTGGGCGCAGCGCTGGAGGGGCACCCTGGTCTCCGCACTGGTCTATCTGGCCCTGGCGGTGGTGTTGTGGTGGCAAGTCTGGTCCGGCCATCCGACCTCCACCACCACCTGTGGCTGCGGCGACGGCGCCCGGTTCCTCTGGTTCTTCGAATGGCCCGCCTACGCCATCACCCACGGGCACAGCCTGCTCTACTCGTCATGGCTGTTCCATCCCACCGGCATCAACCTCCTCAACGACACCAGTGTCCTGGCCCTCGGGCTCGCCCTGACCCCCGTGACGTTGGCCTTCGGCCCGGTAGCCGCCATGAACGTCGCGCTCACCCTGGCGCCGGTCCTGTCGGCCCTGGCCATGGCCGTCCTCTTGCGCCGCTGGGTGCGCTGGGCCCCGGCCGCCTTCGTGGGCGGCCTGGTGTACGGCTTCTCGCCTTTCGTGGTCACGGAGCTGGCCCTCAATCAGCTGAACATCGCCCTTCTCGCCGTCCCCCCGCTGATGGTGATGGCCCTCGACGAACTGCTCGTGCGTCAGCAGCGGTCGCCCTATCGGGTGGGTGGGGCGCTCGGGGTCCTGGTGGGGGTGCAGTTCTTCGTGAGCACCGAGGTACTGGTCATCACTGTCCTCTTCGGAGCCGTGGCCGTGGGGCTCGCCGTCGGGTTCACCTGGATCCGCCAGCGGGCCGAGATCGGCCCCCGGGTGGGCCATGCCGTGCGCGGGTCGCTGACCGCCCTGGCCGTGGCGACGGCGCTGGTGGCCTACCCGCTGTGGTTCCTGCTCCGGGGTCCGGCCCATCTGACCGGCCCGATCTGGTCCAACGGCTCGCTCTCCCGGTTCGGGAACACGCTCACCAGCTTCTGGAGCGTGGGCAGCCTCGGGAGGCTCGGCGCCGGGATGACCCGGTTCGGCGGGTACCAGGGCCCGAAGCTGCCGGGTCTCGGCTACCTCGGAGCCGGCGTGGTGGTCGTCGCCGTGGGTGGCGTCGTCGTGTGGCGACACGACCGCCGGCTTCTGCTCTTCGGAGGACTGGGGATCATGGCCGCGGTGTTCTCGCTGGGGCCGGGTCACGGCTACTGGGTGCCGTGGCAGCTGGTGGAGCACGTGCCGTGGGTGGGGGACGTCGTGGAGATCCGGTTCACCGTGGTCCTCTTGCTCTGTGCTGCGGTCATGGTGGCCGTGGTGATCGACCGCGGCCGGACCTGGCTGGCGGAACACCGGGTGGCGCCACTGGGTCTCAGGGCCGGGGTGCTGGCCGGTGCCCTGGCCGTGGCCACGCTGCTTCCTTCGGTGGTCGCCATATGGCCCAACGTGCCCCTCACCGCCCGCGCCGTGGTGTTGCCCCGGTGGTACACCGAGGTCGGGTCCGCACTTCCGCCCGGACGGGTCATCCTCGCCTATCCCGCGCCTTTCTCAGGCCTGCAGTCCTCTCAGGCATGGCAGGCGGTCAATCGGATGCAGTGGGCCCAGGCCGGGGGAGGGGGCCCACAGGGCCAACCGGGGCGGGCGGGCACCGCCCGGCCCGGATTCGAGGTGCTGATGGCCGCGTCACTACCCATCGGCGCGGCACCCGGCCCCACCGCTGCCAACCTGACGGCCATCCGCAGCGCCCTGGACCAATGGGGGGTGACCACCATCGTGGTCCCCGATCAAGCCGGCCTGCCCCTCTACGAGCAGGGGAGGAGCACCGCCTACGCCGTGGGCCTGCTCACCGCCGCCATGGGCCGGCCCCCCGTCTTCGCCCACTCGGCCTGGGTATGGTCGGCCGTGGCCCACCGGGGGGACCCGGCGGCCATGAGCCAGGCGGCCTTCGCCGCCTGTGTCACGAGTGCGCCGACGGCACGACCGTCTCCGCGCTCCGTTCCGGACTGCATCCTCGGCACCACCGGGTGAGCGGCGCCGAGCACTCCGGTGGCGCCCCGCCTCAGCGGCCCGCCGCGGCTGCCGCCAGCACAGGGAGGACCTTCGGCGCGATGTAGGTGCCCGCGGCCTGGGTGGTATGGACACCATCGGCGAACCGCATCACCTGCCCGTTGATCTTGAGGGTGTAGTGACCGGCGGGGTCGAGGTACTTGTTGAGCGGCACGACCGACACCCTGCCCCGGTGTTCGGCCGCGACCGCCTCGACCATCTGGTTTAGCAGGTTGACCCGGGCGGGTGCGTCCTCGTCCCAGGGCTGGCCGTTGAGCTGCTCACCCGTAGAGAAGTACGGCGCAGTGAACATCACCACATGGGCGCCTCCCGACCCGAGCACCGACACCGCCTTTTCGATCTGACCCCTCTCGTAGGCGTCGAAGGCGGGATCGCCCAGGTGTTGCCACGTGCCCTGGTACAGGCGGTCCATGGTCTCCCACCATCCGATGACCAACGCCACCACCTGGGGGTGCGTCTGGTCGACATCGTTCTTCCACAGTGTCGGCCAGGTGACACAGGGGGCGAGGGGGTAGGTGGCGGAGCCATGCAGGTTGAAGGGCACCGCGGTGGCCAGTCCGCAGCCGTCGAGCTCTCGCCCACGCAGCACCAGGCCGTACTGGGAGGCGTAGGGGGTCATCCAGAATCCGACGGTGAGCGAGAGCGAGTCTCCGACGACGAGGACCCTGGACAGGGGACTGTTGGGCGGGAACGGACCCTTCTGGTAGGTGTGGAGGCTGGCCTTGAGCTGGGCCGGGTCGAGGAACACATTGGGGGTGGCCCCACTGTCCATGGTGGAAAAGAACAGCACGGCGACCATCCCGACCACACCGACCGGTACCCAGGACCACGATCGCCAGCCCGTGAACGTCATCTGGCGGACCGGCGTCTCGACTACGTACCAGGAGATGACAGCGATGATCATCGTCACCCCGAACCGCAGTGCGAACAGGCTGTACCCCTCGAGCCCGGTCCTCGATTGGTCCAGCACCAAAAAGACGGGCCAGTGCCAGAGGTAGAGGCCGTAGGAGATCTTGCCCACGAAGGTGAGGGGCCGGATCGAGAGAACGCGGGCGGGCAGGCCGTCCGGGGCCAGCGTCACACCGCAGATCACGAGGGCGACCATGATGTTGGCCACGAGGAAGCCGCCCTTGTACGTGATGTCGGTGGTCCTGTTGATCCCTATCCACTCCACGACGAAGACGGCCACCGCCGCCACGGCCAAGCAAGAGAGGCCTACTTTGGCCCGTTCGCTGGTTACCTTGGGCCGCCGGAACAGGAGGATCCCGAGTGCCGCACCGGTGAGGATGTCCTGGGCCCTGGTGTCGGTCCCGTAGTACAGCCGACTCTGATCGGCCAGCGGGTGCAGGTGGAACAGCAGGGCCATCTCGGTGGCCGAGGCCAGCACGCCGGCCACCGCCACGGCCAACAGGACCCTCGGGGACTTCGACACCTTCAGCACCAGGATGACCACGATGGGCCACACCAGGTAGAACTGCTCCTCGATGGCCAGGGTCCAGGTGTGGAGAAGCGGAGAGGGCGACGACACCTGTGCGAAGTAGCTCTGTCCCGACAGGATCTGGTGCCAGTTGCTGAAGTAGAACAGCGTGCTGAATCCGTCGCCGCGTAACGAGGAGCCGGTCCCGCTTGGGGCGAAGATCACGGCGTAGCAGCCGATGGCCCCCAACAACACGAAGAGGGCGGGCAACAGACGGCGCGCCCGGCGGGCCCAGAAGGCCCGCAACCGGATGGTGCCTGAACGGGTCCACTCCTTCATGAGGAGCAGCGTGATGAGGAAGCCGCTCAGAACGAAGAACACATTGACGGAGATGACCCCCCCGCCGGCCCAACCAAATCCTCCGTGGTTGAGCATGATCCCGAGAATGGAGACGGCACGGATGCCATCGAGGGCGGGCATGTAGCTCAGCTGGGTCCCTACCCCCGAGGGACCGCCAACCCTTACTGCGTCACTCATCAACCCCTCCAGGTGCGGCCGCATGAGACGGTACAGCCTCCGTGGCTGATGCAGGTGGCGAACGTCACAGATGGCTCCCCGCGCCCACCGTCCGGTCCACATTGCCAGACCGGTCGACCACGGTGACCAGGGGTCGATGGATCCGAGGCGGGCGGCCACCTAGCATCTCCTTCTTGACCGCGAAGGGAAGACCCGATGCGGCCGGGCGACTGGGGGGTGAGGGTGCAATGATGATGGGTCGGCGGTACGAGGTGCATCCCGGCGATTCCGCTCCGCGTTGCCCGTGACGGCCGACTCGCCATGACCACGACCGAGCAGCCCACAGAGGATTCCGCCCTCGAGGAGCGCCAGGGCGCCGCCGAGTCGGATACCCCTCACTGGGGAATGAGTATGGGCGAGGCCCACCGCCCCCGTCATCTCGTTCGGTCGTTCCTGATCGCCGGCGCCGGCTATCTGGCCGTCTCACTGATTGTCTGGTGGCACGTGTGGACGGGCCACCCGACGACGGTTACTACCTGCGGATGTGGCGACACCTCCCTGTTCACCTGGTTCCTCGAGTGGCCGGCCTACGCCCTCTCTCACGGGTTGAACCCGTTGTACAGCACGGCCCTGTTCCATCCGACAGGTGTGAACCTTTTGTCCAACACCGCCGAGGTGGGCATTGGTGTGGTCCTCGTCCCGGTCACCTGGCTATTCGGTCCGGTGGCCACGTTGAACGTGGCGCTCACGCTGTCGCCGGTCCTGTCCGCATTGGCAATGTACGTCCTGCTCAGGCGGTGGGTGTCCTGGGCGCCGGCTGCCTTTGTCGGCGGGCTGCTCTACGGCTTCTCGCCGTTCATTCTCATCGCCCTCACCGATGCCCATCTCATGTTGGCCATGACGCCGATCCCACCTCTGATCGTGGCGTGCCTCGACGAGCTGCTGGTGCGACAACGCCGCGCGCCGGTCCCGACCGGGGTGCTACTCGGATTTCTCGTCACCGTCCAGTTCTTCATCGGCTCCGAGATGTTGGTGCTCACCATCATCGCCGCCGCCATCGGCGTGGCGTTCGTCGTGGCATTCAACATCCGCCGACTCGATGTCATGCGCCGCAAGACGCGTCACGCGGTCGTCGCCATGGCGTCTGCGGCTGCGACGGGCGGGGTGTTGCTGGCCTACCCGGTGGGGTTCGCGCTGGCCGGCCCGGCCCGTCTGGCCGGTCCGGTCTGGGGCCCGGCCTCACTGATCAGCTACGGCGGCACCAACCTCAAGGACTATGTGCTGCCCGCCCCGCCGTCGGCGTTGGCAGCGGCGTTCGGTCACCGTTTCGGTGGCTACCAGGGGCCGATGCTGTCCGGCCAGTACTTCGGAATCGCGCTCTTGGCTGTCCTGGCCACCGGCCTCGTCATCTGGCGCCACGACCTCCGGCTGTGGCTGTTCGCCGCCGTCGGTGCGGTGTCGGTCTATCTTTCGTTCGGCCTGCAGTTTCATACGTGGACACTGTGGCGGCTCTTCGTGAGGCTGCCGTTGATGGACAACATCATCCCGAGCCGGTTCCTGCTCTTCTCGTACCTGGCTGCTGCGGTCATGCTCGGACTCATCGTGGACCATGCCCGCACGGACATTGTCCGATTGGCCCGGTCTCGCTCCGCCGATGGGGCCGGCACACGGTCGCGAAGAATGGGCTCGGTTGCAGGTGTGGTGATCGCCGCCGTCGCCCTCGTACCCATCGCCTGGTTTGACGCCGGCGGGCTCCCGTTCACGACGCGGGCGGTTGTGTTGCCCCCGTGGTTCCGTGACGTTGCTCCCCACCTCCCGGAGCACCAGGTGGTCCTGACTCTTCCCTTCCCGGCGCTGCAGCAGGGCCCAATGAGCTGGCAGGCGGTCGACTCCATGTCTTACGCCATGGTCGGCGGGGGAGGTCCGAACTCCCTCTCCGAGCGAGCCGGCAGGGAGCGCGCTGCTCGCGACTACCTCGGTGCCTTGTCCCTCGGAGCGGGAAACAGTCGCCGAATCACCACCTCGGAGGTGGGCTCGATGCGCCAGGCCCTCGGCGGTTGGGGCGTCACCATGGTGGTCGTTGTGGACCCGGTGGGGTTGCCCACCTACGACCAGGTTCCGCTGGTCCGCACCGCGGTCACGTTGATGACTGCGGCCACCGGCCAGCTCCCAATCCGTCAGGCGCACGCATGGGTGTGGACCGGAGTGCGAACTGCCGGTCCGCCGGTTCTGGCGTCGACCGGCTGGCTCACCGCCTGCGCCACAGGTCCGTCCAGCGGCCCGGTGACCTCACTGTTCGCCGCGGCCAACTGCGTCCTGGCCGCACCGGCTGTGCAGGCCCGATGACCCGGCGTGATCAGGCTCGCGAAAGCCAGGGGTGCGCGCATCTCCGGCACCAGAAAGGCTGAAGTGGTGACCACCCGCTACCCCGGCGTGGCAGCGCTCGTGCGAACCGAGCCGTCGCCTCCTTCGGACTCCTTCTCCGCCCCGCCCACCGAGCAGCGCAGTCCCGGCCGTGAGACGGGTGGCCTTCGGCGATTCTCGGCCCTGGACGGCATCCGGGCCCTGGCCGTCGCCGCCGTTCTGCTCTACCACGGCGGGATCTCGTGGATGGGCGGGGGGTTGCTCGGAGTGGATGTCTTCTTCGTCCTCTCGGGCTTCTTGATCACCTCGCTCCTGTGCCGGGAGTTGGAACGGTCCGGGACCGTCCGTCTGGGCCGATTCTGGGCGCAGCGAGCGCGGCGTTTGTTGCCCGCCCTCATCATCACGCTCCTCGGCGTGGCCGCCTACGCCCTGCTGTTGCGCGACTCGGTCGACGTGACCGCCATACGCGGTGATGCCGTGTCCACCCTGCTGTACGTGGCGAACTGGCACTTCATCCTCGCCGACCAGGGTTACTTCGTGCAGGCGGCCGCGCCTTCACCGCTGCTCCATACCTGGTCCCTGGCTGTCGAGGAGCAGTACTACCTGATCTGGCCCCTCGTGGCCCTGTTCGTGGTCCGACGGTGGGGGATCCGGGCCCTGGCCGTCACGGCGGCAGCCGGAGCCGTGGCCTCGGCCGTCGTGATGGTGACCCTGCATGCCGGTGGCGTCTCCATCGATCGCCTCTACTACGGCACTGACACCCGGGCCCAGGCGCTGCTCGTCGGCTCCTTCCTCGGGGCAGTCGGCACCCACGGCGGATCTGGCTTCACCATCCTGCCCGCCCGTTGGAGCTCGACCCGTCGCCGCCGATGGCTGTGGACGACTGTCGGCGCGCTCGGTGGCCTCTACCTGGTCTGGGCCTGGCACGCCCTCCAGGGCTCGAATCCGTTCCTGTACGGTGGCGGCTTCCTGTTGGTGGCGGTGGCGGCCGGGGCGGTGGTAACCGGCTGCGTGACGGTGCAGGATTCGTGGCTCAGCCGCCTTCTGTCCGTCTCGGCGCTGGTGTTCGTCGGTCGCATTTCGTACGGCCTTTATCTCTATCATTGGCCGTTGTTCCTCGTCATCGACCATGCCCATACGGGCCTGACCGGTACGGGGCTGCTCGTCGTCCGTCTCGGGGTCACTGTCGCGGTGGCGACGGCGTCCTTCTTCCTGGTTGAGGAGCCGATTCGGCGGGGGATGGCATGGCGGGGGAGGAGGGGGCGCTGGCTCGTCGGAGGTGTGGCCCTGTTCACCGCGGCCACCGTCATCGCTGCCACCGCGCCTCCGGCGACGGACGCCAACGCCTCGCAACGTGGGAGCGGGCTCACGGCCTTGCAACGCCGTTCGCTGGTGGCCGCGGGTGCTTTCACCTCCCACCCCGTCCGCTTCATCCTGTTCGGCGACTCGATGGCGCTTACCCTCGAGGTCGGGCTCAACGTGGATTCGGTCAGCCGCTACGGAGTGAAGCTGCTGAATGGCGCGTGGTACGGCTGCGAACTCGACAATGTGGACGTCAACGTGTCGGGTGTTGTCAACCCGGCGACACAAGGCTGCACCGGTTGGCAGTCGTTGTGGCCAAACCTGATGGCACGCTCCCGTCCAAAGGTGACCGGGCTGATGCTCGGCCGCTGGGAGGTCACGGATCACCTCTACCAGGGACACTGGGTCCATGTCGGGGACCCAACATGGGACCGGCACCTGACCGCAGAGCTCAACCAGGCGGTCGGCATCCTCTCAGCGGGCGGGGCCAAGGTGGTGCTGTTTACCATGCCCTATCTCCAACCGCCCACCGAACGGCCCGACGGAACCCCCTACTCCGAGAATGACCCCGCCCGCGTCAAGGCATTCAACAGGCTTCTGTACGGCGTCGCCGCCGCCCACAAGGGCACAGTCACACTGATCGACCTCAACCGACTGGTCGACCCCTTGGGCCGCTACCAGAGGGTCATCGGCGGTGTCACGATACGATGGACGGACGGGATCCATCTGACCCGGGCCGCGGGGGTGTGGCTCCAGCCTGACATCCTGCCCACCATCGGCGAACTGGGGCTCTCGGCTCGTGCCCCATGAGCGAGCGACCGTGAACGACGTCGACCTCCTGGACCCGATCACTCAGCCCCGTCTGCCCCCGAGACCGTCGGCGACGGGCAACGAGCGCATCACCGCGCTCGACGGCCTGCGAGCCGTGGCCCTGCTGATCATCATGGGTTACCACTTCGGCGTCGGGTGGCTGCAGGGCGGGTTCTTCAGCCTGGACATCTTCTATGTGCTCTCGGGGTATCTGATCACCGGGCTCTTGCTTGGTGAGTACGCCAAGAGGTCGGCCATCAAGCTGTCGGCCTTCTGGCTGCGCCGAGCCCGCCGCCTCCTCCCCGCACTCCTGATCGTGTTGCTCGTCCTGACCTTCTACGTGCGGTTCGTGGCCCAGGCAGGGCTCTACCCCGAATTCCGGATGAGCGCTCTCTCCGCCCTGTTCTACTTCTCCAACTGGTGGCAGATTGGCGCCAGCGGCAACTACTTCACGGCCACCGGCGCCGTCTCGCCCCTCACTCACACATGGTCCCTGGCCGTCGAGGAGCAGTTCTATCTGGTGTGGCCGTTGGTGGTCTTCGCCGTCCTCCACTTCTCCCGCACGTTCGCCCGGGGCCTCCGGGCGTTGCTGGTGTTGTCGATCGCCGGGGCGGCGGCATCGGCCATCGAAATGATCGCGCTCTACGGACCGCAGGCCAACATCACCCGCCTCTACTTCGGCACCGACACCCACGCCCAGTCGATCCTGATCGGTGCGGTTCTCGCCTGCGTGATGACCATGCTCCAACGGCACCGAGGAGAGATGGGCATGGCACCCCGGGCCCGCTCCTCCCCCTCCCAGATCGGCCTGACCATCGTCGGCTTGGCCGGCATCGCCGGCACCCTCACACTGACGTACGCGCTGCAGGGGACGGACGCGATCGCCTACCACGGTGCCTTCACCCTCTCGGCGCTGTCAGCGGCCGCCATCATCACTGCCGCCGTGTGCGTGCGCGGTGGTGTGATGGCCCGGCTCTTGTCGTTGGCCCCCCTGGTCTGGCTGGGCACGATCTCGTATGGCGCCTATCTCTGGCACTACCCGGTGTATCTGTTCCTCGACGCCCAGCACACGGGTCTAACGGGCATCGCCCTGTTGGCGGTGCGGTTCGCCCTCACCTTCGTGCTGGCCGCGGCCAGCTACTACTTGGTCGAGCGACCCGTGATGTACGGCACCTTCTGGCGGTCGCTGAAGGCTGTCGGTCCCGCCACCGTTGCGCTGGTGCTCACCGTTGCCGTGGTCAGTGCCGGAACCATCGTACCGGCCACCGCGGCGGTGACCGTGAGGAGCACCATGCCGGCCTCCGAGCGCCAGGCCCTGGCCGCCGCCGGTGCGTTCACCAACCACCCCGTGCAGCTGCTCATCCTGGGCGACTCGATCGCCTACACCCTGGCGGAAGGCCTCGGGACCCAGAGCGTGCACCGGTTCGGCGTGGGGGTGCGCAACAAGGCCTCCCTGGGATGCGACCTCGACGATCTGCCGGCCATCACCAATCGGGTGGTCTACCAACCGGTGTCGGACTGCAAATCCTGGCGGACCTACTGGGCCAACCTGTTGGCCAAGACCCGTCCCGACGTGGTGGGACTGCTGGTGGGTCGATGGGATATCACGGACCACCTCGATCACGGATCAGTCGTACATGTCGGTCAGCCGGCGTGGGACGCCCATCTGGCGGATGAGCTCGACCAGGTGGTCACGGTTCTGTCGTCGACGGGCGCCAAGGTGGTGCTGTTCACCATGCCCGATCTCTCCCCACCGCCGTCGCCGAACGGCACGACCTACCCGGAGGACTCGCCGGTCCGGGTGTCCGAGTTCAACGCCATCCTGGCCTCGGTGGCACAACATCGCAGCAGCGTGGCCACCCTCGTCGACCTCAACGCCCTGCTCGATCCACACGGCCACTTCCAGTCGGTGATCGATGGGGTCACCGTCCGATGGGCCGATGGCCTCCACATCTCGCTTCCCGGGGGGGAGTGGCTCCAGCCGCTCGTTCTCCCGACTGTGGCCGCATTGGGCCTGCAGGCACGAGCAGGGTAGGGAGGCAGTGGCCGTTCGTGTCGAATCGATGCACGTGTCCGCCTACCATCCCAATTCTGCTGACCGGACACATCGGGCCGCGGATCAACAGAGTGGGATGGCTAGCATTTCCTTCTTGACCTCAAGAGGAACGTCCCGCCGGTGGCCGGGCGTAGGGGTGAAGGTGCACATGGTGATCGGTCGTCGGGTACGAGGTTTCGTGGCGACACGTCCGACGCTCCGGCCCACGACCGCCGGTCCGCCATGACGACAACCGAGCGGCGGGAGGCGGGAGGCGTCAGGCAGCGCCGCAGTCCCGTGGTCACCGGCGTGCTGCTGGCTCTCCTGGTGTGGGGTGCAGTTCTTCATCGGAACGGAAATGCTGGTGCTCGTGGCCATGGCGGCCGGCATCGGCGTGGTGGTGACAGTGGTGTTGAACGTCGGCCGGATCAGGGCCATCGGGCGCAAGGCCGGATATGCCGTCACCGCCATGTTGGCGGCGGCCGTGACTGGCGGGGTGTTGTTGGCCTATCCGAACTGGTTCGCGTTGGCTGGGCCCGCTCATCTGTCCGGTCCCATCTGGGGAGCGAATTCGATCGTCGCCTTGGGCGGTACCAATCTCACGGACTACGTGTTCCCCGTCCCGCCATCGGCGGGGTCAACCACCTTCGCCCATCGCTTCGGGGGCTATCAGGGGCTGGCCCTGTCCCAGCAATACCTCGGGATCGGACTGCTGGTCGTGCTGGCAGCCGGCCTCGTCATCTGGCGCCGTGACCTGCGCCTGTGGCTGTTCACCGCTGTGGGAGCCACTTCCGTGCTGCTCTCCTCCGGTCCGCAGAACCACTGGACACTGTGGAGCGTCGTCGTGAAGCTGCCGCTGATGCAGAGTGTCGTTCCCAGCCGGTTCTTGGTCGTCACCTAAATTGTGCGCCGCCGTCATGCTGGGCCTGATCGTCGACCACGTACATCGGTCGGTTGACACTACAGGTCGGTCACCCAAGGGAGAATGGCCGGGTCCACTGACACCGGTCCGGAACGTCGCCGGGGCCGGCCGACCGTCGGAGCAGTCGCCGGGGTCATCGTGTCGCTCATCGCCCTTGTGCCCACGTCTGGTACTACGCAGGGAGCCTCCCGCTCACCACTCAGCAGGTGGTGCTGCCGAGGTGGTACCGGACGGTGGCTCCCCATCTGACTGGTCGACAGGTCATCCTCGCCTTTCCCGTACCCTTCGCCTTCCTTCAGAGCTCCAAGACCTGGCAGGCGGTGGACAGCATGTCCTTCGACCATGTCGGGGGGGTGGTCCCAACTCGATACCGGAACGGGCCGGAAAGGAACGGGCAGGCCAGACAATCCTCGGGTCCCTCTCCATTGCCAGCAGGGTCAAGGTCACCTCCGAGCAGGTGACGTCGACTCGCCAGGCTCTCGATGGATGGGGAGTGACCATGGTCGTGGTGCCCGACTCGGCCAGTCTTCCGCTCTACGAAAAGGCTTACACGGTCCGTTCCATCACCGTGCTGATCACCGCGGCGACCGGCCAGAGGCCGACCCGACAGGCGGGCGCCTGGGTGTGGACCAATGTCGACCGTGCCCGTTCTCTGATCCCAGTGTCGTCGGCGAGGCTGTCCATTTTGCGGCGCCGGTCCTCAGACTGACTCGGTCGCCTCCCTATCCGCATCGGCCGACTGCGTCCTGGCTTCACCAGCACCCAGGTCCGGGCCGGCGCCATGAGGACAGCGGCACCGGACCGACTCCGGTACTGAGGGAGGCTGTGTACCGTCGCTCGCCGGCCCGCATGCGAGTCGATGGTGGCGTCGATCCGCTCATCACGGCCGTGTCCACAGTTCGCGCGCTCAGCCGGGGGCCACCGGCTTGGGCTCTTTGGGCAGGCCGAGCACGCGCTCACCGACGATGTTTCGCTGGATCTCCGCCGTCCCGCCCCAGATCGTCTCCGAACGCGAGAAGAAGAACGAGGCCTGCAGGTCGCTCACCGGGTAGTCGTCGCGGCCACGCTTGAGCCGAGCGTCCACGGCGTCGGTCGGGTCGCCGGTGAGGATCTGGCCGTCGAGCCCCAGGATGTCCAGGGCCAGCTCCATGGTCTCCTGGTGATGCTCGGACCAGAACATCTTGTTGCCTGCCCCCAGTGCGTCGGCGTGGTGGGTGCCATTGAGGGAGTCGGTGAGAGCGCGGTAGCCGTTGATCTCCATGATCTTGACGTTGGTCCACGCCCGGGCCAGGCGCTGGCGGATCAGCGGGTCGGACACCCTCCCGTTCCTCTGGGCCTCGGCGACGATCTGGTCGAGCTCGCGCCGGAAGCGGCGGTACCCGGTGGTGGCCGACGAGCCCCGTTCGAAGCCCAACGTCGTCATGGCCACCTTCCATCCGTTGTTCACACCTCCGACGACATTCTCCTTGGGGCATCGGGCGTTGGTGAAGAAGATCTCGTTGAAGTCCGCGCTCCCGTCGACCTGTTCGATCGGCCGGACCTCGATGCCGTCCTGTTTCATCGGCACCAGGAGGTAGGAGATGCCCGCGTGCTTGGGAGCGTCAGGATCTGTGCGGGCCAACAAGAAGATGTAATCCGCGAACTGGGCCTGGGTCGTCCACACCTTCTGCCCGTTGATCACCCACTCGTCGCCGTCCACTTCGGCCCTCGTCTTGAGCGAGGCCAGGTCGCTGCCGGCGTCCGGTTCGGAGAAGCCCTGGCACCAGGAGATGGTGCCTCTCAGGATGCCGGGGATGAACTGTTGCTTCTGGTCCTCGGTTGCCCACTGGAGGATGGTCGGTCCGACCAGGGTGTCGCCGAAGAAGTCGGCCCGCAGGGGTGCTTCGACCCGGGCGAACTCCTCGTTGAGCACCACGGACTCGATCAGGGACAGGCCCTTGCCACCGTACTTCTGGGGCCACGATGCACAGATCCAGCCACCGTCGTAGAGCCTCTTGACCCAGTCGCGATTGAACGCCTTCTTCCTCTCCTTGGACATCGAGAATCCGGGCGTGCCCCAGCCTTCAGGTAGGTTGTCGATGAGCCACTGGCGGATCTCGGCTCGGAACTCCTCGGTTTCGGCGGGATACCTCAGGTCCATTGCTCGAGGTTATCCGTCCGTCGTCCGCATCGGTGAACCCGTAGGCACGAAAGCCAGCAGGGGCCAAAGGTCCCCATGTTCGTGGGTGAAGGCCCATCCCGGTGGGCAAGACCGGAGCGCGAGCACCGAAAGATGCAAACGTTCGCCAGCCTCACCAGCGACAACTACCATCGCACGCTGAGTTGCTGGGGGAAGGGCGTCGAGCAGGACCATGCCGACAACGAGAGACCTGACCCCTTGGGGTTTGACGCTCCCAAGGCTAGGCAGTAAGACCGGCCAAACGAGTCAGTGCTGAAGGAGCGCCCACTTCTTCGGCAATGCCCAATCACATTCCTGACCAGTAGGCCGAGCCCTTGACCACCGAGTCCAGTGTCCTCAGAGTCCAGTCTCTCGAACCCCGACTCGATCTCGCGTTCACGGGTCGGCGCCCACGTCCCCGTTCGCTGGACGTCTTCGTGGCTGGTGGTGCATACCTTCTGATCTCAGTGCTTGTTTGGTGGAACGTGTGGACGCACGATCCAACGTCGACCACAATCTGCGGCTGCGGAGATTCCTCCCTGTTCACTTGGTTCCTCGATTGGCCCGCCTACGCGATATCTCATGGACTCAACCCGTTCTATTCGACGGTCATGGGATATCCGCATGGCGTGAACCTCTTGACAAACACCGCAGTCCTCGGCATAGGGCTACCGCTTGCTCCCATTACGTGGGCCTTCGGATCGGTAGCCACGCTGAACGTCGCCCTCACCCTGAGCCCTTTTCTCTCGGCCCTGGCCATGTATGTGCTGATGCGTCGATGGGTCTCGTGGCGTCCGGCGGCCTTTGGGGCCGGACTCCTGTATGGCTTTTCACCTTATCTACTGTTCACCTTGACCAACGCCCATCTGATGTTGGGTATGGCATTCGTCCCCCCGCTGGTGGTCGCCTGTCTCGACGAAGTGTTGGTGAGACAGCAAGCCCGGCCTCTGCTCACCGGATTGACGTTGGCGCTACTGGTTGTCGTCCAGTTCTTCGTCGGGACCGAGGTGCTCGTCATCATGCTGATTGGGGCCGGCATCGGCATCGTCCTCATGATTCTCTTCGGACTGGGGCACATGTCGATTCTCCGTGCTCGTGCCCACTACGCTCTCGTGGCCTTCGGCACGGCGGTGGCCTCGGCCACTGTGTTGCTCGCTTACCCACTGTGGTTCGCCGTAGCCGGTCCCGCCCACCTCCCGGGGAACATCTGGGGACCCAACAACATCGACAGCTACGGCGGGACCTCCGAGGGCAGCTATCTGGTTCCTGCCGCGCCCAACCCGATCAACACCGCGTTGAACCGCAGCTTCGGCGGATATCAGGCTCCCACCTTTTCCGCGCAGTATTTCGGCATCGGGATTGTCGTGGTGCTGATTGCGGGTTTCATCGTCTGGAGACGGGACGTGCGGCTGTGGCTCTTCGGTGCCGTTGGCTTGATCTCCGTGCCGCTGTCGCTTGGTTTGAGACAAGGAAGCTGGACTCCTTGGCGACTCTTCGTGCGGCTGCCTGAGCTGGCGAACATCATCCCGATGAGATTCCTGATGGTTACCTACCTGGCCGCGGCGGTCATGCTCGGCCTGATCATCGACCACACCTACGCCGAGGTCGGGCGGCGACGCACGGCAACATCGAGTGATGCCTCCGCACGGCCCCAACGCTGGCGGCGCACTCTTGTCTGGCCAAAGCTACCGTCGATTGCCGGTGTGGTCGTGGCCGCCATCGCGCTCGTGCCCATCGCTTGGTTCCTGTCGGGCAGCATCCCACTGGCAACCCAGCCAACCTACATTCCCACCTGGTTCCGAACCGTCGCTCCGCATTTGCGGGGCCACCAGGTCCTTTTGGTGTTTCCCGCCGCCTACGGAATCGAGAGCTCGATGACATGGCAGGTCCTTGCAGGAATGGATTACTCGATGGTCAACCAGGGCGGCCCCGGTGGCGCCCCCTTTAGGCTTGGACGCGAAGCCAATGGCGCCACGATCCTCGATCGCGTCTCATATCGGTTCGGACCGGCGCCGACCGTCACGAGGAGCGATATCGTCGCAGTCAGACGGGCACTATCCGGCTGGGGTGTGACCACCGTCGTCCTCCCCGATCAGAAGGAGCTCCCGCCCTTCGATCAGGTCCCTTCGGTCACGACGGTCGCCACCTTGATCACCGCCGCCATCGGGAGGCCCCCCATCTGGCAGTCCAACGCCTGGGTGTGGACGAAAGTGAACAGGCCTGCGTCGCCGGCCTATACGAGCAAGTCCCAGTTCTTGCGTTGTACGGCGGGCGCGGCTGGCGGCGAAGCGGCTTCTGTCCATGCCGCCAGCGTCTGCGTGCTGTCCTCCTCGTCGCCACGGCAGTAGGGCCAACCTCGGTCTGTCCAGTGATCGCTTGGGATGGGGGACTCCCATCCCGGCCACCTCAGGACCACCACCCATCCCACGTGGTCCGATCGTTCGGCCAACCCACCAGATCAGGACCGCCCGAAGTTCAGCGACCGGAGGCGGTGCCCCGTCTACGCTGGAGTGGCGATGAGCACCAAGACGGCGACGACCGACCCGCAGCTGGAGATCCTCCATCTGTCCAGCGTGATCAGGCGGCCCCTGGTCGACAGCTCCGGCGATCGCCTGGGTCGGGTCCAGGACCTCATCGTCCGAGCCGGGGAGGCGTCCCACCCGCCAGTTGTCGGACTCGTGGTCGACATCGGTGGCCGCGACCTCTTCGTCCCTATCCGGAAGGTCGCCGCCTTCGAGCCGGGTCGGGTCCTGTTCGAGGGCCGGCGGGTTGATCTGCGTCGCTTCGAGCGCCGTCCCGGCGAGCTCTTGCTGGCCCGGGATCTCCTGGCCCACCACCTCATCAACTTCGTGGGCGGACGTCTGATCCGCGCCAACGAGATCGAGCTGGCCAAGGTCAACGGCACCTGGGAGGTGGTGGCGGTAGATCCATCGAGCCGCCCGATCCTGCGCCGGCTGGTCCCTGGGTTCCGGAAGCGGAAGACCGAGCCGGGCAGCATCGTCGATTGGGCCAGCATCGAGCCGTTCGTGGCCCACGTCCCCTCGTCTCGCCTCCGCATCCCCTACCGGAAGCTGGCCAAGCTTCATCCCGCCCAGATCGCCGACCTGGTGGAGGCCGCCTCCCACGACGAGGGGGAAGAGATCATCGAAGCCGTGGGCGCCGACCGCGAGCTGGAGGCCGACGTCTTCGAGGAGCTGGACACCGAACACCAGCTGGAGTTCGTGAGGAGCCGGTCCGACGAGGAGGCTGCCCGCCTCTTGTCCTCCATGGCCCCGGATGACGCCGCCGATCTCATTACCGAGGTCGACCAAGAGCGCCGCCTTCCCATCTTGAATCTGCTTCCCGAGCCGCACCAGCGCAAGGTCCGTTCTCTCCTGAGCTACAACCCGGAGACGGCTGGTGGCCTCATGAGCCCCGACTTCTTGAGCATGCCGGCCGACTCGACCATCGCGGCCGCCATCGAGGCTGTCCGCACCAGCTCTGCTCCTCCCGAGTCGCTCAACGGGGTCTTCGGTGTCGACGAACACGGCCGCCTGGTGGGATCGGCGTCGACGGTGCGCCTCATCCAGGCCGATCCCACGGCCCCGCTGCGATCGATCATCGACTCCGAACCGGTGCACATGCACCCGGACTGGGACCTCGGTGCCATCGTGCGAACCATGTCCGACTTCAATCTGATCGTCGTCCCCGTGCTCGATTCCGAGCACGGGGAGATCCTCGGAGTGGTCACCGTCGACGACGTCATGGAGCTACTTCTCCCGACGGGTTGGCGACGTGACTTCGGCCGGACAGCGGTCGAGGAATGACCGTGGACGAGGAGCGAAAACCCGGCCCGGGCGCATTGCGTGGACGACGAGCGTCCGCCCAGCGCTAGGGCGGCCTCGCACCCTCGCACCTTCTCCGCCCGTGCTGCCGCAATGCCATGTCGACGAAACACGGCGCCGGACCATCCCCTGAGAACGCCTGGCGTTCGTGTGCCGTTTCCCGAAGTGCCGTCCGACGATCTAATCCGACCGCCCCGATACAGGTCCCCACCCGCCCACGGGCGTCGGTCCTGGTCAGCCGGTCGACAGGTCGAATGCCCGAGAGCGCCAGAGTGCCCGAAGGAGGTGAACCATGGCCGACGACATGACCGAGGTTGAGGCCTCGACCGCCGTCCTCGACGCTGCCCATATGGGCGACATCCACGGGGCCTTCGGGACCATCCGGCAACACGACCTGGACACCCGCCGGTCGTGGCGGGCCCGGCTGCTCACGCTGCTGGCCATCATGGGCCCTGGTCTCATCGTCATGGTCGGTGACAACGACGCCGGAGGCGTCTCCACCTACAGCCAGGCAGGGCAGAACTTCGGGCTGACCCTGCTGTGGACGCTCCCCCTCTTGATCCCGGTGCTCGTGGTGAATCAGGAGATGGTCGTCCGCCTGGGTGCGGTGACCGGTGTCGGGCACGCCCGGCTGATCAACGAGCGCTTCGGCAAGTTCTGGGGTGCCTTCTCGGTGGGCGACCTGTTCATCCTCAACTTCCTGACCATCGCCACCGAATTCATCGGCGTCAGCCTGGCTCTGAACTATTTCGGGATCAGCGAGTACCTCTCTGTCCCCCTCGCCGCCGTGGGCCTTGTCGCCATGACCGCCACGGGAAGCTTCCGGCGTTGGGAGCGGTTCATGTTCATCTTCATCGCCGTCAATTTCCTGGTGATCCCCCTGGCCATCTTCAGCCACCCGAAGGCCGGCCCCTTCTTCAAGGGTCTGGTCGTCCCGGGCGTGAAAGGCGGATTCACCTCCACCTCGGTGCTTCTGGTCATCGCCATCGTGGGTACGACTGTCGCCCCGTGGCAGCTCTTCTTCCAGCAGTCGAATATCGTGGACAAGCGGATCACCCCGCGGTGGATCAACTACGAGCGCGCCGACACCGTCCTCGGCTCACTCATCACCGTGTTCGCGGCCGCTCTGCTGATGGCCGTGGTGGCCGCCGCCTTCAGCGGCACTCCGTTGGCCGGTCATTTCACCGACGCCGGTGGTGTGGCCAGGGGTCTCAACCACTACGTGGGCCATGCAACCGGGGCCATCTACGCCATCGTGCTGCTCAATGCATCGATCATCGGTGCCGCCTCGGTGACCTTGGCCACCTCGTATGCGTTCGGCGACGTTTTCGGGGCGCGCCACTCCCTGCACCGGAGTTGGCGCGAAGCCAAGTTCTTCTACGGCACCTTCACGGCCATGGTGATCCTGGCGGCCGTCATCGTCATCATCCCGGGGGCGCCGCTGGGGCTCATCACCACCAGCGTCCAGGCCCTCGCCGGTATCCTCCTGCCCAGCGCCACGGTCTTCCTCCTGCTGCTGTGCAACGACAAAGAGGTGTTGGGCCCCTGGGTCAACCGGCCCTGGCTGAACGTGGTGTCCACGGCGATCGTCTCCATCCTGTTGATGCTGTCCCTCATCCTGATGGCCACCACGCTGTTCAGCCAGATCAACGTCCCAGAGTTGGTCGTCATCCTGGGCGGGGTGCTGGTGGCGACGTTCGCCGTTGGAGGGGTCCTCTACGCCCGCTCTCTCCGGAGCAAGCCGCCCGAGCCGGTCACCCCGATGGCCAAGCGGGCCACCTGGCGGATGCCGGCCCTCAACCTGCTGCAGCGGCCAACCTGGTCCCGTGGCCGCCTCATCGGGATGTACCTGCTGCGGGGCTACCTCGTGGTTGCGGTGCTGATGCTCCTGGTCAAGGCCATCGAGCTGGGCGTGCACCACTAGACGTCGTTCCAGCGACGACACGGCCGCACTGTGGCCACAGCTCCGGGCCCCCGAGTGGATGACCGATTCCTGAACGCCACGAAAGCCCGAGTTTGCCAATCGGTCGTTCGGTGACGCCGTGTCCACCACGCACAGTGTTCGTTCGGCACCCATCGGTGACACGTCGCCCCAAAAGTGTAGGACCTGGTCGACACGGACCAACCGCATCGCGCTCACCGAGCATACGATCTTGCGGTGCGATTTGGGTTCGCCCTGGTGGAGCGTCAGCGACCACGAGCGTGCTGCATCCGGATGGGCCAACGGGTCCGGCATCGACCGTGGGCTTGGCTCGGCTCGCTGGCGCTGGGCATGATCACGGCATGTTCACAGCCGTCGTCGACCGCACCGGCGGCGCAGTCCACGAGGTCCATCCGGGACTCCTCGTCGACGAATCCGCCGCAGCTCGTCGTTCTCGGAGACAGCACCGCGGAAACCCTGTCGTACGCACTACAGGCGACGGCACCCGCCGGAACCAAGGTCATAGACGCCGCTCTGTTCGGGTGCGGTCTGGCGATCGGCACCAATGCCTCATTCGATCCGCCCCATCCCCAGATGGCTATGTTTCCCAGCTGCAACTCAGCATCACCAAGCAGCGAGCAGTGGCCGGCATTGGATGTCGAGGCTGTACGAAGCACCGCGCCTGGTGATGTCATCTTCTTCGTCGCCGGAGTCTGGGAGACGGAGGACCTGCTGATCGGGGGCAAGTGGACCAACATCCTGGCGCCGTCATTCCAACGCAACGAGATCCGCCAGATGAGGAGGGTTGTCCAGATCGGGACCGCGCACGGCGCCCACTTTGAATTGGCCACGATGCCGGCAAATGCCGCCGGCGCCGTGATCCGCCACTCACCGGTCGGGCAGGACTCGCCGACGCGCCGGATGATCTATGACCGCTTGATCACGAGGGTGGCAGGCGAGTTCCCGGGCAGAGCCAGTGTCGTCGACCTGGCGGCCATTCTCTCCCCGGGCGGGGAGTACCGGGCGACCCTGAACGGAGTGCAGGTGAGGACGCATGACGGTGTGCACACCCCGTCCTACGCGCCCGGCAATCCATTCTCCGGCAATTCCAGCTATCCAGTCGCCGAGGCGTTCTACCAATGGCTCGGCCCCAAGATCTGGCCGCTCATCGTTGCCTCATCACGGGCCCATCGGGAGGCTTCGTCCGCGGGTTGATCGTCAGGATCACGCCGCCGGATTTCGGACGCCGGATTCGGCCTGGCGGCCTCGAGGAGACCCCGCTCGGGTGTGACGCATCCAGGCTGCCGGACGCACGCCGCTGTTGGCGGCCGGCAACAGGTGCTGAGCGGCGATCCCACCTCGGATCCCTTCGCCTGACCTCCCCGTCGGGCGTCACGACCACCGCTGGTCGGCCTGATCGAATCCTCCTGTGCTGGGTGCCCCGGGGTAAGACGACCTCGACGGACCGGATCTCGCGGCATCCCCTGTCGCCTGACCTGCCCCCGGGGCACATTTCAGACCCGCCACCTCGGGGGCGCTTTGGCAACCGGTTTGCGCCGAAGTACCTGGCCGGGGGAGTATTTGGCTTCCATGTGCCCGTCCGACCCGGTTGTCCATGCCTAGCTTCGGGCTCAAAAGGCACAAGATCAAAGGTCCCGCCACCCCACCTCCCACCCCCGAGCGCATTGCTCCGCGGCCGCCGGCCGCGGGGGGTCTGCGTATCGCCTTCCTCGTCTACCGTGGCAATCCTCGTTGCGGGGGCCAGGGCGTCTACACCCGGCACCTGACCCGAGAGCTGGTGGCCCTCGGGCACTCGGTCGAGGTGTTTGCCGGCCAACCGTGGCCCGAGGTCGACGAAGGGGTCGGCTTCACGCCGGTGCCCAGTCTCGATCTCTACCGCGACCCGGATCCCTTCCGGATCCCCAAGCTGCGCGAGTTCCGCAACTCCCTCACGACGCCGATCGCCGCCCTCGAATTCGCCGTGATGTGCACGGCGGGGTTCCCCGAGCCCTGGACCTTCAGCCTGAGAACCCGCCGGTTGCTGGCCGCCCGCCTCGGTCAGTTCGACCTGGTCCACGACAACCAGTGCCTGGGCAACGGGATCCTGGGGATGATGGAGGACGGTTGGCCGCTGATCACCACCTTGCACCACCCGATCACCGTCGACCGGCAGCTGGCCCTCAGCCACGCCACCAACCCGTGGCAGCAGTTCACCCAACGTCGCTGGTTCGGATTCCTGCGCATGCAGGTCAAGGTGGCCCGGGCCCTCTCGCGTGTCGTCACGGTGTCGGAATCGTCGAAGGCGGACATCGCCGCCCAGATGCATGTCGACTCCGCCCGGATGACCGTGGTTCCCGTCGGCGTCGATCACACCGTGTTCCGGCCTAGGGACGAAGTGGAGCCCATTCCGGGACGCATCATGGTGACCTCCTCCTCGGACGTGCCCATGAAGGGCCTCGTCCCGCTGCTCGAGGCGGTGGCCAAGCTCCGCACCGAGCGGGACATCGAACTGGTGGTCATCGGCAATCCGCGGCCCGACGGGCGGGTGGCCAAGGCCATCGACCGCCTCGACCTGGCGCCGATCGTCCGGTGCGTCACCGGCATCAGCGATGACGAGCTGGCGTGCAACTACGCCAGCGCCCAGGTGGCCGTGGTGCCGTCCCTGTACGAAGGGTTCTCCCTTCCGGCCATCGAGGCGATGGCGTGCGGCGTGGCCCTGGTGGCCACGACGGGCGGGGCCCTGCCCGAAGTGGTGGGGAACAACGGGGTCACCGGCCTGCTGGTCCCGCCGGATGACCCCGGGGCGCTGGCCGTCGCCATCGGCCGCCTCCTCGATGATGACGAGCTCCGGCGAAACCTCGGAGCCGCCGGCCGCCAACGGGTGCTGGGACGGTTCACCTGGCAGGTGACCGCGGCCGGCACGGCTGAGCAGTACCGGGCCCTCATGGCTGACCACCACCCCAACCGTTCCGATCGCCATCTCACGGAGACACCGCCATGCTGACTGTCGACTACGCCAGACTCGGAGTGGATGCGGGCGACCGCATCCTCGATCTCGGGTGTGGCTTTGGACGCCACTCGTATCAGGCGGCCCGGCTCGGAGCCGAGGTGGTGGCCTTCGATGCCAGTGCCGACGAAGTCCGAAATGTGCAGGACACCTTCGGTGCCATGGCGGTCGCCGGTGAGCTCGACGCCCAAGCGGCCCGGGTGGGCGCCGTGCAAGGTGACGCGCTCAAGCTTCCCTTTGCCGACGGGTCCTTCGACCGGGTCATCGCCTCAGAGGTGCTGGAGCACATCCCCGCCGACGAGACCGCCATGGCGGAGCTGGCCCGCGTGCTCAGATCCGGTGGTTCGATGGCGGTCACCGTGCCCCGGTGTGGACCCGAGTTTGTCAACTGGGCGCTGTCCGACGAGTACCACGATGTCCCGGGCGGGCACGTCCGGATCTATCGCCGGAGCCAGCTGATCAGCCGGCTCGAGGGCGCCGGCTTGCGGGCGGTGGGCAGCCACCACGCCCACGGCCTCCACGCTCCCTACTGGTGGCTGCGCTGCCTGGTGGGGCCCAGCAACGACAGTCACCCCGCCGTCGCCGGCTTCCACCGGGTGCTGGTGTGGGACATCGAGAGGGCCCCCAAGCTGACCCGCTACGCCGACCGGGTGCTCAACCCATTGGTGGGGAAGAGCCTGGTGGTCTACCTCGAGAAACCTCCCGGCCCCGTGACAGCATCGGCTCCTCCGGAACGTACCCCTCTTGCGTCGGCGCCGCCGTCCGCATTGTGTGCGGGGGCCGCCTCTCGCAGCGAGACCAGGGTCTCCGAGGAGGCTGTGGCATGAGGTCCATCCCCGAGGTGCCAGGTGTGATGACGGCCTCAGAGGTCATGGCCACGGCCAGGTCGATCGCGTCACTGCAACGAGCTGACGGGATGATCGAGTGGTTCCCCGGTGGTCACTGTGACCCGTGGAATCACGTCGAAGCGGCCATGGCCCTCACCGCTGCCGGCTTGGACGACGAGGCCGACCGTGCCTACCAGTGGCTGGTCGACACTCAGCTCCCCGACGGCAGTTGGTTCAACTACTACCTGGCCACCGGAATCGAGGACGCTCGGCTCGACACCAATGTCTGCGCCTACCTGGCCACCGGGGCATGGCACCGCTATGTCTCCACCGGCGACCTGAACGGCCTCGAGAAACTGTGGCCCGCTCTGGAAGCCGGTGTCGACTTCGTGCTGCGGTGGCAGCGGACCGATGGCGCCATCCGTTGGTCGCTCGACCCGTCTGGGTTCGTCGAGGAGTACGCGCTGCTGACCGGGTCGTCCTCCATCTACCACAGCCTTCGATGCGCCATTGCCTGCGCCGAGCGTCTGGACCACGAACGTCCTGACTGGGAGCTGGCAGCCGGCCGGCTGGCCCACGCCCTGGCCCACGAGCCCGGCGCCTTCGCCCCCAAAGTGGAATTCGCCATGGACTGGTACTACCCGGTCCTGTCCGGTGCCTTGAGTGGCGAGGCGGCCCGACGCCGGATCGACGGGTCATGGGACGCCTTCGTCATGGACGGACGCGGCGTGCGGTGCGTGTCCACCGGCGAGTGGGTCACCGCCGCGGAGACCGCCGAGTGCGTGCTGGCCCTCGATGCCCTCGGCATGGACGCCACCGCCATGCGTCTCTTCACCTGGGTCCAGGCCCTGCGCAACGAGGACGGCTCCTACTGGACCGGAATGGTCTACCCCGAAGAGGCGACATTCCCTCCCCTGGAGCGCTCGTCCTACACCGCCGGGGCCATGGTGCTGGCCGCCGACGCCCTGAGTCGGACTACGCCGGCCTCGGGGATCTTCCGAGGGGAGGGGCTGCCCAGCCATCTCGACCTGACCGAGCCCGCTCCCGAGGTCCCGGTCGAGCCGGCGCTGTGGGCCCCCGGATCTCCTGGTTCGGTCTGAGACCGACCGCACCGGGGGAGCGGGTCACTCTCGTTTGAATCCGGTGTGGCGGCAGCGAGGCGCCGAGTCAGAGGCGACGCAGTACCCGGAGCGACCCGCATTCTCCATCCTCGACGAACTCGCCCGAGTCGAGCGCCGCCCGCCAGATGTCATAGGGCGGCCGACCCCCGTCGCCGGGGTCAGGAAAGACGTCGTGGATGACCAACCAACCGTCCTCGGCCACTTTGGGGGCCCACCCCCGGTAGTCGGCCCAGGCGGGTGCTTCTCCGTGGCCACCGTCGATGAAACAGAAGGCCAATGGAGTGCGCCACTGGGCCGAAACCGTCGGCGAGTCGCCGACCACGCCGACCACCGAGGACTCGAGCTGGGCGCCGACCACGGTGCTCCGCCAGTGGGGAAGGGTGTCGATGCGGCCTGTTGCCGGATTGAGGAGCGACGCGTCATGGTGCTCCCATCCGGCCTGGTTCTCCTCGGACCCGTGGTGGTGGTCGAGGCTGAAAAGCACGGCCCCGGTGGCCTCGGCTGCGGCACCGATGTACACGGTCGATTTGCCGCACCAGGCCCCGATCTCCACGAAGGTGGCCTGCTCGAAGGAGGCGCCGGCCCTCAGGGCGGCCAGAAATAGTGCTTCTCCTTCGTCGTCAGGCATGAACCCGGCGGTGGCCTGGGCCAGTGAGAACAGGTGCTCCCGGCGGTCCGTGTGCGATCTGATGGCGGCCGTCGCCGGGGTGGATGTGCTTCCACCACTCATGGCCCAAGCCTGTCACGAAGAGGGATCGTCCGCCGCTCGATGACGTGGAACGGGGATGAAGTACCTGGTGGACTGCCCAATTCACGACTGCATGATTGCCAGACGGGCCATTCAGCGACCCACATTCGGTCGCCGAATCTCGGCGGCGCCCATCGGGCGGCGGAGGGGCACGAGGCGAGCCCGACCCTGCTGTCTTTCCCTTTCCCGTCCTGGCGAATACGCTGTTCCAGGTATGAATGAGCTTCGGGGGGTGGCACGATGAATTCGCCAACGAAGACCCGCATCGGGATTCTCGTCGTGGCCTACAACGCCGCCACCACGCTGGCCAAGGTCCTCGACCGCATCCCGGATGCGATCAGGCCGGACATCGAAGAGGTGATCGTCAGTGACGACCACAGCCAGGATTCGACCTACCTGGTAGGCCTGGGCTATCAGCAGGTCTCCGACCTGCCCATCACGCTCATCCGGCAGCCCGCAAACCTGGGATACGGCGGCAACCAGAAGGCCGGGTACGACCTGGCCATCGAGCACGGTCTGGATGTCGTGGTGATGCTGCACGGGGACGGCCAGTACGCGCCGGAGTCCCTGCCGGAGATGGTCGCTCCGATCGTGGACGGGAAGGCCGACGCCGTCTTCGGTTCGCGCATCATGATCAAGGGTGCGGCCCGAAAAGGGGGCATGCCGGCGTACAAGTACGTAGGCAATCGGATCCTGACGCGGTTTGAGAACGCGGCCCTGGGCACCAACCTGTCCGAGTTCCACTCGGGCTACCGGGCCTATTCCGTCAGCGCTCTCAAACAGGTTCCGTTCGAGCAGAACTCCGACGGCTTCAACTTCGACACCCAGATCATCATCCAGTTGCACGACGCGGGGATGCGCATCGTCGAGGTACCCATCCCCACCTACTACGGGGACGAGATCTGCTATGTCGACGGCTTGAGCTACGCCCGTGATGTGACCAGGGATGTGGTTGGCTACCGTCTGCAGAAGGCCGGGTTCGGGGACGGAAGTCGTATCGCCCTCAACGAGGAGTACCAACTCAAGCCCAGCGAGGACAGCTCGCACGGCCGGATCTCAGCGATGCTGAGTGCTCGCTCACCGAGCAAGATCCTCGACCTCGGCTGCTCGGGCGGGCGGCTGGCCAAACGCCTGCGAGGGATGGGCCACCACGTGACCGGTGTCGATGTCCATGAGATCGACGGCGTCACCGATCGAACGGATGTCTTCATCAAGGCCGACCTCAATGACGGCATCCCCTTCGAGGCTGGGTCGGGCTTCGACGTCGTGCTCGGCGCCGACGTCCTCGAGCACCTGGTAAATCCCGGAGCCTTGATGGCCCAGGCCCGAGACGTGCTGTCCCCCGACGGCGTAGCCATCTTCTGCGTGCCCAACATCGCCCACTGGTACCCGAGGACGCGATCGACTGTGGGGATGTTCGACTACGACCAACGGGGGATCCTCGACTCGACCCACCTTCGCTTCTTCACCCGTCGCAGCATCCGGAAGCTCATCGAGCGCCAGGGCTATTCGATCCAGCGGATCGAGCCGGTCGGCCTACCCCTCGATGCGATGGGTGTCGAAGGCACCAAGGCGCACGTCCTGCGTCTGGTCGACCAGGTCATGCTGGCCCTCTGGCCCACCATGTTCGGTTATCAGTTCATCGTGGAGGCGACGCCGAGCCCCTCATGATGGCCCCGGTTCCTCCGGCCCGGCCCTGTGGTTGCGCGGGGCCGTGCTCTCGTCAGCCCCGGACCAGCGTGAAGAGGGAGTAGACAGCGAAGCCAGCCAACAACACTCCGCCGGCCTTCCGGATGACGGCCAGGGGCAGCACCCGCAGCAGCGCCTTGCCCCCGAAGGCGCCGAGGGCGGCCACGGCGGCCAGGCCGGAGAAAGCGCCGACGAACACGGCAACGGGCTGATGGTACTTGGCCGCCAGGTTGGCGGTGAGGATCTGGGTGAGGTCGCCGAACTCGCCCACGAAGATGACCACGAAGGCCAGCGAGGTTGTCCGGAGCCATGTGCGAGCCGAGTCAGCCTCCGCCTCTCCTTCCGCCTCCGCCTCCTTTTCGGGGACCAACAGCAGGTAGACGGCGCCCCCGGCGAAGAGCAGCGCCGTCACCGCCTCGATCCAACGGTGGGGGAGAAGCTGCAGCAACTGACCCAGGGCTACGGCCAGGGCGGCATGGATACCGAAAGCCATGGTGGCGCCCAACCACACCAGGACAGGTCGGTATCGGCTGCCCATGATCAACGTGGCGATCATCGTCTTGTCTGGCAGCTCCGCCATGAAGATGATGGCAAACACGGTCAGGACGATGCCCAGTTGCACTGCTTCAGGTTAGGGACTCTTCAGGTTAGGGACTCGCCGCCGCCCAGCTGGATCACCTCATCCGGGCACCCGAGGTGGCCCACGACCCCCGCAAATCGGGGGCGCCGGCCTGCACGCCCGATGGGCGACGTCCGACCTCAGACCGAGGACCATCCGATGGACGGGGCCAGTCCCAAATCAGCTGAAGGCCTACCGGGGAGGCAAGCCCAGCGCCTCGGCGAGGGTGGCGGCCAGGCCCCTGCTCTCCCGTTCTCCGAAGGCTACATTGACGGCCAGCCGTTCGAGGATCTGCTCCACCGTCTTGCCCCCTGCCGGGAGCGGATGGGCCTCGACGAAGTCGGTCACCTGGGCGGCGAGCTCGGGTGGCGCGCAGAGGCCGCGCACCCCCTCGAGCATGCGGGGGAGAATGTTGGAGGGGAACTTGGCCACCACGGCGTCCCAGTCCTCGGTGATGCGGTGCCAGGCCGTCGGTCCGGTGACCCGGTTGGCGACCAAGGACTGCAGGACGAAGGGCGCGTTCTGGGTCCGGACCTCGGACATGGCCAGGTCGAAGGTCCGCGAGGCCAGGCCGAGGTCAGTGAAGGACGCCAGGGCGTAGAGGTAGCGGTTCTCCTCCTGGGGGGTGACGGGGGACCGGTAGTGGGAGAGGAACGCCTCGTACTCGGAGACCCCACCCGTGCCGGCCACGATGTCCAGGACGGCCGACTCGGTGTCCGGGTGGAGCGCAGAGGACCCCGCGGCCGCGAACCGACGGGCAGCCTCGGCCTGGATGTCGGGGTCGTCGCCGATGGTCCCGAGGGTCCGGAGCACGGACGCCCGCAACGACGGGGTGCGCTCACCGTCGTCGTCCCTGGGGTCCCACCCGAGATCACGGGCGAGCGGACCGAGCAGGGCCCGAATGGCCTGGGCCAGCACGGGACGGTCGAGGTCGGGTACCACCCGGTCGAACAGGCCCAGGGTCCCGAGCACGACGGACCACACGCTGGGATCGCCTTCGGCCGAGTCGACGAGGGCCCGTGCCAAGCGCAGCACATCGGGCAGCAGAGCCTGGCCGGCGAGGGCGGCGGCCCAGGTGTCGGACACCAGGTTGTACCGCTCCAACGGCTCGAGGTCGGCCAGCCGGCCGGCCAACCGCTCGACGGCGGCGGTGGGGTAGGCGACGCGGAAGTAACCCGAGCCGCCGGCGTTCACCACGCAGGGCCCGGCTCCGCCGTCGCCGTCGGTCCTGCCGGTGGGCCCTTCGAGGAGGACCGGCAACGGATCCTCGCTGTCGCCGTCGAGCCACCGTGCCAGCACGGGGACCTGCCACCCCGAACCGATGGCGCCGCCCGGGTCCCCCCGGTAGGAGAACGGGGTCTGGGCCAGCGAGCCGTCGTCGCCCACACGGACCAGCGGATAGCCGCCCTGGTTGATCCACGTGTCCATGATGGTGCGCACGGCCCGTCCGCTGGATCGTTCGAGTGCATCCCACAGGTCGGAGGTCTCGGTGTTGCCGTGGCGGTGGGTCGTCAGGTAGTCGTTGATGCCCTCGCGGAAGACGTCCGGTCCGACGAACTGCTCGAGCATGCGGAGCACGCTCCCGCCCTTCTGGTACGTGAGGACATCGAACATCCCCTGGGCCTCCTCGGGGCGACCGACGGGGAATTCCACGGGGCGGGTGGCGTGCAGGCCGTCGACGGCCATGGCCGCCTCCCGCTCGACACCGAAGCTGACCCACCGCTGCCATTCGGGGCGGAAGGCATCGACGGCCAGCACCTCCATGAAGGTGGCGAACGCCTCGTTGAGCCAGATCCCGTTCCACCACTTCATGGTGACCAGGTCGCCGAACCACATGTGGGCGACCTCGTGGCAGATCACGTCGGCCACCCGCTCCAGCTCCACCCGGGCCGCCTGGGCCGGGTCGACCAGCAGCACCGACTCGCGGAAGGTCACGCACCCGAGGTTCTCCATGGCGCCGAAGGCGAAATCGGGGATGGCCACCAGGTCGAGCTTGTCGGCCGGATAGGGGATGCCGAAGTAGTCGGTGAAGAAGTTGAGGGCGTGGGCCCCCACGGCCAGGGCGAACGGGGTGAGTACGCCCTTGCCGGGTGGATGGACGATGCGCAGGGGCACGCCGTTGACGTCGACCGGGTCGGTGGCCTCGAGCGGGCCGACGATGAAGGCCACCAGATAGGTGGACATCACCATGGTCGGGGCGAAACGCACCCGGCGCTTTCCGTCGGGCTCCGGGGACTCCTCGACCACCGAGCCGTTTGAGTAGGCGGCCAGTGCCTCGTCGACCACCAGGGTGATCTCGAAGGTGGCCTTGAGCTCGGGCTCGTCCCAGCACGGGAAGGCCCGGCGGGCGTCGGTGGACTCCATCTGGGTGGTGGCGATGGTGTGGTCCACGCCGGCCTCGTCGGTGAAGGTGGACCGGTAGAACCCGTGCAGCTTGTCGTTGAGGATGCCGGTGAAGGCCAGGTGCAGGGTGGCCGGCCCCGGCACGAGCGGCTCGGAGAAGGTGAGGGTGGCCCGCTCCTCGTCCGGATCCAAGTCGATGGCCGTCGGAGCCAGCGCGTACCCGCCATCGGGATTGCCGTCGTTGAGCTCGGCGAAGGTGATCTCGAGCTCGGCGGCATTGAGGGTGATCGTCGGCGTGGACTCCTCGACCGTGACGTCGATCTCGATATCGCCGGCGAAGGTGGCAGCCGGCAGGTCCGGCGTGAGCACCAGCCGGTAGGCGTGGGGACGGACCGATGTGGGTAGCCGGTAGGCGGGGGTGCCGTTGGGTCCGTGCGTGCCGGTGGGGTCGTCGGTTGTCGGAGCGCTCATTCGGGCAGGCTACCGTCGGACCGTGCACAGTGACCTCCAATCCAGTGATTCTCCCCAACTTCCCGATGCCGGTGGCGACGGCGTGACGGAGGGGGGCGACGATGCCGTGATGCCGGCGACGTCGGGCGGCACGGCCGAGTCCCCGTCCGGTCCCCGGCTCGATGTGGTGGCCATCGGCAACGCGCTGGTGGACGTGCTGGCTTCGGCCAAGGACGAGGACCTGGATGGCCTCGGTCTGGTCAAGGGGACCATGGCCCTGGTCGACCAGGCCCGGTCTGAGTCCATCTATGCCGCCATGGGGCCGGCCACCGAGGCCTCGGGAGGATCGGCCGCCAATACGGCGGCGGGGGTGGCCGCTCTCGGGGGTCGGGCGGCCTTCCTCGGGCGGGTGGCCGACGACGGCTTCGGCATGGCGTTCACCCACGACATCCGCTCGATCGGGGTGGCCTTCGATCCGACGCCGGCGCCGGCCATCCCCGGGGAGGCGGTCACCGGCCACTGCCTGGTGCTGGTGACCGGAGACGCCGAACGCACCATGGCCACCCATCTCGGCGTGGCCTCCGATTTCGGGTCGGTCGACCTGCACGGTGGCCACCTCTCGTCGACCCAGGTCGTCTACCTCGAGGGCTACCTGTGGGAACAGCCCTCGGCCAAGGCGGCCATGCGGGAGGCGATCGAGGTTGCCCACGGCAACGATGCGGCGGTGGCCCTCTCGCTGTCGGACCCGTTCTGCGTCGAGCACCACCGGGCGGAATTCCTCGAACTGCTCAAGGGGGACCTCGAGATGGTCTTCGCCAACGAAGACGAGATCACACTGCTGTTCGGAGCGCCCGACTTCGACGCGGCCGTGGGAGCGGTCACGGAGACCGGGGTGCTGGCCGTCCTCACCCGCGGTGCCGCCGGATGCGTGGTGGTCACTGCCGCGGGAGCGGTGGAGGTCCCGGCCGTCCCCGTCGAGCGGGTGGTCGACACCACCGGCGCCGGTGACCTCTTCGCGGCCGGCTTCCTCTACGGGATCACCAACGGGCTCTCCCCAGAAGCGTCCGCCCGTCTGGGTGGGTTGGGTGCCGCCGAAGTCATCTCCCACGTCGGCGCCCGGCCCCAGGCCGACCTGCGGGCCTTGGCGGTGGAGGCAGGTCTGTTCAGCTGAGCGGTCCTGACGGAGCGACGCCAGGACCCGGCGTGGCCAATCAGGTGGGGGGAGACTGGGCCGGGCGGAAGGCGAAGGGCAGGTCGCCGATGCGCACCAATACCGAGGCTACCGAACGCCCCAGCGGAGCCAGGGCGTCGTCGAGGCTGGCCGGGTTCTCGAGCAGGCTCTCATCGAGCTGGCAGGATCCCTCGTAGGAGACCTCGATGGCGCATTCGGGGCTGTCCCCGCTGTCATCGGGCAGGACCTGCTCGATGGTGGCAGACCCGCGGACCAGCGGTTCGTCCCCCAGCACCTCCAGCTTGTCCGGGAGCACCTCGATGAGGGGTGCCACCTCGGGGATGCCGGCAAGGCCCTGGACCCGGAAAGCGATCTCCACGAGCACTTCGGGGAGCTCGTCGGGCTCCTCGCCGATGGCCCAGCTCCGGTAGGCGGTCTGGCTCCATGTGGGCCAGTCCAGGCTGGTGTCGACCCGGATCCGCGCCGGGCGCTCCTCGCCCGGGAGGCTGTACGAAGTCTCGAAGCTCACGTCCCCCAGGAAGACATCCACTTGAAACCGCTCTTCGACGGCCTGACGCTGCAGCAGCGCGGCCTCGAACGCATGGCGGTGCGAGCCGACGAGTTGGGTGAACACGTGGTCGAGCATGGCGGGGCAGAGGCTACCGTTCTTCTCATGCCCCCCTCCTCCGATCCGCCCAAGCGCTCGGCGTGGGTGGATCGCCGGGTCATCGCCTACGCCCACCAGGGAGGGGCCTGGGAAGCCCCGTCGTCTACGCTGCATGCCATCGGGGCCGCCGTCGGAGCCGGGGCCACCGGTATCGAGCTGGATGTCCACGCCACCGCGGACGGCCAGTTGGTGGTGTGCCACGACGCCACGGTGGACCGGACCACCAACGGGAGCGGCCTCATCGCCGACATGCCGTTCGACGCGCTGCGTACGCTCGACAACGCCTACTGGTGGGCGCCAGGGGCGGATACCACGCCCGGGCTCGAACCCGACGGCTATCCGTTCCGAGGGCGTGCCCCCGACGATCGTCGTTTTCGCATCGCCCTTCTCGAGGAGGTGCTCGAGGAGTATCCCGGGGTGGTGCTCAACCTGGACATCAAACAGACTGCGCCGGTCGTCGCCCCCTATGAGCAGGCGCTGGCGGCCATGCTCCGCCGCTTCCGTCGGGTCGACGACGTGATCGTCGCCTCTTTCATCGACTCGGCCACCGACGCCTTCTCCTCGTTCGCCCCGGAGATCCCGACCTCGGCCGGGACCGGGGCCGTGGCCGGTTTCTTCCAATCGGTGCGGGCAGGCGAGACGCCCGCTCCCCTGCGCCACGTTGCCCTGCAGGTGCCGGCCAGCTACGGCGACGTCACGCTGGTCGACCTGCCCTTCGTCGAGGTGGCCCACGAGCAGGGACTGGCCGTCCATGTCTGGACCGTGGAGGAGGAGGAGGAGATGGAACGGCTGTGCCGGCTCGGGGTGGACGGGATCATCACCGACCGGCCCTCCGCCTTGGTAGCAGTGCTCAACCGCCTCGGTTCCGCCTGGCGGGTGCCGAGCCGACCCCGGTGAGGGACCCGGTCCTCACCAAGCCTGGCTCCGTGCGACGATGGCGGCGGGTGCCAGGACGGGAACGGGTTGGTCGGCGAGCAGCCGACGCGGTGCAGAACCGATTGGCTCTGTCGGCTCAGGTGTGGACCGATGGGCGGGCGGCGGGACGGACGACAGACCCCAGAGGGTCAGCCTCGCCCGCAGTTGGGCTTCTTGCCGTGGTTGGCCTTCTTCTTGGCCCGGAGCTTGCGCTTGTTGGTTCGTTTCGACACAGTCCGGAGATGGTAGTCGTTCCGGCGCCCGGGCATTCACCGGGGGTGGGCCGATGACCTGGCTGCTGCGGGACGGGGACGTGTTGGCCGCGGCCGATGTGGCGGCCGGTGTGGCCGGGCGGACCCGGGGCCTCATGGGCCAGTCCGCCTACGAGGGCGCCATGGTGCTGCCCCGGACCCGGTCGGTCCACACCTTCGGCATGCGGTTCGCCGTCGACGTGGCCATCTGCGACAAGGACATGGTGGTGGTGGGGGTGACCAGGCTCCGACCGTGGCGGATCAGCGTTCCCCGCCGGGGAGGACGCTCGGTGGTCGAGGCCCAGGCCGGTGCGTTCGAGCGCTGGGGGCTGAAGGTGGGCGACAAGTTGGAGCTCCGGGGGTGACAGGTGCCATCGGAGGCCAGGGGGCTGACCCGGAGCCCGGCCCCGAGCCCGACCCGGACGTCCTCGAGGAATTCGAGCTCTGGGGAGGCCCGGACGTCGATCCGGACCCGTCGGACGCGGGCGACGAGCCGCGCCGGGTCCCGTCGGGACCCTCCCCGGAGGAGGGGGCTGCTCTCGTGGGGTACGTGGTGCTGGTCGGTACCCCGATCGGCAACCTGGGTGACCTCTCGCCTCGGGCCGTGCAGGCCCTCGAGGGATCTGACGTCATCTACTGCGAGGACACCAGGCACTCGCGGAAGCTGCTGACCCACGCCGGTGTCACCGGTGTGCCGCTGCGATCGCTCCACGAGCACAACGAGGATGAGCAGATCGACCAGGTGCTGCGGGCCGTGGACGAAGGACGCGTCGTGGCCGTCGTCAGCGACGCCGGGATGCCCGGCATCTCCGATCCCGGCTCCCGCCTGGTGGCCGCGGTGGTCGGGTCCGGCGTCACCGTCACCGTGGTGCCGGGGCCGTCGGCGGTCCTGGCCGCACTGGTCACCAGCGGACTGCCCACCGAACGTTTCTGCTTCGAGGGGTTCCTGCCCCGTTCGGGCCGGGACCGTCGGGAGCGCCTCGAGTCATTGGCCGGCGAGACCCGGACCGCCGTTCTCTTCGAGGCGCCGGGCCGGGTTGCCGGCACCCTGAGGGAGCTGGCCGCCGCGTGCGGAGGTGACCGGCACGTGTCGGTCGCACGCGAGCTGACCAAGTTGCACGAGGAGATCTGGAGGGGATCGCTCTCCGATTCCGTCGCCTGGGCCACCGCCGTGCCGGTGCGGGGGGAGGTGGTGGTGGTGCTCGCCGGGGCAGCGCCGAAGGATGAGCCCGTCGTCGGCGACGATGTCCTGACCGCCGAGCTGGCCCGCCGGCTGTCGGCGGGGGAGCGGACCCGGGGAGTGGTCGACGACATCGCCGCCGGGCACGGGGTCCCCCGCCGTAGGGTCTACGAGCTGGCGCTGGCCTGGCAGGCCACCGGGCCACCCGGCGCCGGTGCGGCGCCAGGCCCAACGGGGCCGGACCCCGCAACGCCTTCGTTGGAATGACACAACCACGAGCGGCGTTGGATGTTGCGCAGAAGGAGTGTCGGGGCGGGGGGTGTGCAGGACCCGCAGCCAGCCCTTGTTCGGGAAGAACGCACGCGGAGCAAGGGAGAGGACAACATGTTCGGACACAACCGGAGAGACGAGAGCCAGGCACCGGGAATCGCTCCCGACGACATTCCCGAAGGATTCGACCGGGCTGCGTTTGCCGCCGGCTGCTTTTGGGGGGTTGAGGAGTTCTTCCGGGCCATCCCTGGCGTGGCGGACGCCATCTCCGGCTACGAAGGTGGCTTCGTCGACCACCCGACCTATGAGCAGGTGTGCACGGGAAGCACCGGCCATGCCGAAGCGGTGCTGGTGACCTTCGACCCCAGTCGAGTCTCGTTCGGGGCGCTGCTGGAGGAGTTCTGGCGCCACCACGACCCGACCACGCTCAATCGGCAGGGCCCCGACCGGGGTACCCAGTACCGGTCGGCGGTGTTCACCCACGACGATGCGCAGGAGAAGGCGGCTCGGGCCTCCCTGGACGAGTACCAGGCCAGGTTCAAGCGTCCGATCGTCACCGAGGTCACCCCGGCCACCACATTCTGGCCGGCCGAGGAGTACCACCAGCGGTTCACGGAGCGCACCGGCCGGGGCGGCTGCCACGTCGCCAACTGGTGATGCTCCCATCGGGTGGGGGTGGATCGCTAGCGCAGCTCGCTGAGGGCGCGGCGCACGTAGGGCCTCAACGGCAGCTCCCACGCCTCCTGGATCGGGACCCACCGGGCGACGTCGGAGGAACCGTCCACCTCGTCACGGAGGGCTCCGGAAAAGGAACGGATGTCGTAGATGATCCGGATGGTGTGCAGATCGGCCCCGTCGGGCAGCTCGAAGACGTCGGACAGCACTCCCCGGAGATCGCCGACGTCGACCTCCAGCCCGGTCTCCTCGCTGAACTCGCGCCGGAGTCCGGAGGCCGGATCCTCGCCGTGGTCGAGGCCGCCACCGGGGAGGAACCACTGACCCGCCACGGTCAGATAGGGCGCCGCCCGCACCAGCAACACCCGGTCCTCGGAGTCCTCGCACAGCCCGTAGACCGCCACCCGCTGCCGACGAGGCCCGGAGGCCGGATGGGTCGCCGCCACCTACCGCCGCGTCCCGGGGGCCGGGCGAGGGCCTGACGGTGGGCACCGAACCCATGGCGTCGTCGGTGGCAACGGGCGGACCATGGGCGGCAAGCATACGGTCGACCTCTCCGCGCCGACGAGCCGGTGATTCGCGTTCCGGTATGCCGGTCGCGTCGGCTCCGGTCGGTACGCTACCGGGCAGTGTCCCGCTACTACATCACCACACCCATCTACTACGTGAAGGACGCGCCCCACGTGGGCCACGCCTATACGACGGTCAATGCCGACGCCCTGGCCCGCTGGCATCGGCTCATCGGCGACGACGTCTTCTTCCTGACGGGAACCGACGAGCACGGCCAGAAGGTGGCGCGGGCCGCCGAGGAGGAGGGGCTCAGCCCCACCGAGTGGACCGACCGGCTGGCCCCCCGCTTCGCCTCCGCCTGGGAGGACCTCGCCATCGCCAACGACGACTTCATCCGCACCACCGAGCCGCGGCACCGGGAAGCCGTCCAGCGGTTCCTCGGCCGCATCTACGACAACGGCCACATCTTCAAGGACACCTACCGTGGCCTCTACTGCGTGTCCTGCGAGCAGTACTACGCCCCTGACGAGCTGGTGGACGGCGATCGGTGCCCGATCCACCACACCCCCGTGGAGCAGCTCGAGGAGGAGAACTACTTCTTCCGGCTCAGCGCCTTCCAGCAGCCCCTCATCGACTGGTACGAGGCCAACCCGGCGGCGGTGGCGCCAGATTCGAAGCGCAATGAGGCGCTGAGCTTCATCCGGGGTGGCCTCCGGGACATCTCGATCACCCGGACCTCGATCGACTGGGGCGTCCGGGTCCCCTGGGATGAGAAGCACGTCTTCTACGTCTGGTACGACGCCCTCGTCAACTACCTTACGGCCATCGGCTACGGCGACGACGAGGAGCGGTTCGAGGCATGGTGGCCGGCTGTCCACCACCTCATCGGCAAGGAGATCCTCCGCTTCCACTGCGTGTGGTGGCCGGCCATGTGCATGGCCGCCGGCATCGACCCGCCCGCGCACGTGCAGGTGCACGGCTGGCTGCTGCTGGGCGGCGAGAAGATGTCCAATTCGAGCGTCAACCAGATCACGCCGGGCGACCTCATCGCGGAGTACGGCGTGGACCCGGTCCGCTATCACCTTCTGCGCGACATCCCGCTGGGCAGCGACGGAGAGTTCTCGGCCGAGGGCATCGCCGGCCGGTACAACACCGACCTGGCCAACAACCTGGGCAATCTCCTGTCGCGGGTGGCGACGGTGGTGGGATCCAAATGCGGCGGCCTGGGGCCGGCTCCGTCCGGAGACAGCAGGCTGGCCGGGGTGGCGTCGACCGTGCTGGCCGAGGCCTCCGAGGCGTGGAGCGCCGGTCAGCCCAACCTGGCGCTGGAGGCCACCTGGCAGCTCATCCGGGAGACCAACGCCGAGCTGGAAGTGGCCGAGCCGTGGAAGGCCGAGCCCGGTCCTGAGGTGGATGCCGTGCTGGGAAGCGCGCTCGAGATGCTGCGCATCCTGTCGATCCTGTTGGTACCGGCCATGCCGGCCACCGCGGAGGAGGTCTGGAGGCGGATCGGGCTCGAGGGGTCTCCGGGCGAGCAGCGCCTCCCCGACGCGGCCGCCTGGGGCGGGTATCCCGCCGGCCGCAAGGTCGAGAAGGCCCCGCCCCTCTTCCCCCGGCGCAGGACCCCGTAGCTGGAGATGTCCAGGTGAGCGACGCGGTGATCGAGTGGTTCGACTCCCACTGCCACCTGCAGGCAGAGTTCTCGGAGTCCGCCGGGGGTGCCGAGCCCGGACCGCACGCCACCCGCCTGGCCGCCGTCATGGCCCGGGCCTCGGAAGCGGGGGTGACCCGGATGGTCTGCGTCGGTACGGGGGCCCGCTCGTCGAATGAGGCAGTGCGCCTGGTCCGGGCCATGAGGCAGCCCGGCTCGACGGCGATCGCCGAGGGGGTCGAGCTGTGGGCCACGGTGGGCCTTCATCCCCACGACGCCGTGGACGGGGTCGACTCGCTCGACGGGCTGCTGGCGTCGGAGCTGGAGGAGGGCGGGGAGACGAGGGCCAACGAGGGGGGCACGGCCGAGGACGGGGCACGACCGGTCGTGGTGGCGATCGGCGAGTGCGGTCTCGACTACCACTACGACCACTCGCCCCGGCCCGTGCAGAGGGAGGCGTTCGCCCTCCAGGTCGAACTGGCCCATCGCCACGGCTTGGCCCTGGTTATCCACACCCGGGAGGCGTGGGACGACACCTTCGACATCCTCGCCGCCGGTGGGGTGCCCGAGCGGACGGTCGTCCACTGCTTCACGGGGGGTCCGGATGAAGCCCGCCGGTGCCTCGACCTCGGAGCCTCGATCTCGTTCAGCGGGGTGGTCACCTTCAAGAACGCCACCGATGTCCGCGAGGCCGCCGTCCTTTGCCCCATAGACCGCCTGCTGGTGGAGACCGACACCCCGTTCCTGACACCCGTCCCGCACCGGGGAACCCTCAACGAACCATCGAGGGTTCCGCTGATCGGCGCAGCAATTGCCCTGGTCAAGGGGATTGAGACCTCGAAGTTGGCGGAGGTTTCGACCCGCAACGCCCTGGTCATGTTCGCCCTCTGAGGTCGTTCACGTCCGCTTGTGAATTCGGGCACGACCGCTGCCCATCGGGGGGAGCGGCGGCTGGTCGGGTTTGATTGTCGGGGGACAACCTGTCTAACCTCTGGGCGTCGGCCGCTTATCAAGCGGTCGTTTTCTATTGCAGCGCACGTCGTTCGTGTTGCAACGCAGGAGACCGGTGGGCGGTCGTCGGACGCCCGCCGGGGGGTCGGCTTGGAGGAGCCGGCCCACCCGTCCTCTCGGGGGCGGAGGTGTGCTCTGTGGGCCTGGTCCCGGAGGGCGCAGCCCCAGCAGTCCCATAAGGAGAGTGGAGTCCTGAGGACCAAAATCCAACGGGGGAGCCGGCCCGGCGCCGCGCTGCTCCTGTGTGGAGCGCTACTGATCGTGCCGCTCCTGCTGATCCAGAACGACTCGAGCGCCTCGGCGTCACAGGCCGAACGCAGAACTGCGAACCCCCGGCCACCGAGCGGTGGGCTACCTCCGTGGAAACTCGCCTCGGAGACACGGGCTCGGTCGGCGTCCGGAGCGGCCGCAACCACCACGGGCCAAACGGCAACTGCGGCGACGATGACGGCGCCGGCGACCACCTTGGCGACCGCCCCCCCGTCCGGCTCCCCGGCGCAGGAGATCGCACAGCGGGTGGTGACCACCCCGACCACGACCCCGGTGACGGCACCCCCGACCACCACGACCACCACACACCTTCCGGCGGCAACGGCACCGGCCGGCCCGGTCCACTACGGACAGGTCACCTACTACGACCATCCCGCCGGTCGCTGCGCCAGCCCATTCCTGCCTTTCGGCACGGTGGTCCAGGTGACCAACCCGGCCAACGGCGCGTCGGCGAGTTGCGTGGTCGATGACCGCGAGGCGGACACTGCTCGCTCCATCGACCTGGCCACGTCCACCTTCGCAGAGCTCGCCCCCCTGTCCCAGGGTGTCATCGATGCCCAGTTGAGTTGGTGAGCGGCGGGCTCGCCGGGTCACCAGGCCACCGCGTACTGGCCGGTTCGAAACGACACTGACAGCGGGGTGGTGTTGCGCTGCCGGGAGCGCGTCGTCACCGGCCCTCGCGGCAAGATAGGTTTTCGCAGTGCCCGCCGCCCGCCCCACCGCCCTGCGACTCCGGTGGATCATCTGGCATCCCCAGGAGAAGCTCTGGACATGGACGGCCGTCAGGGCCGTCCACAAGGTCCTCGGCGAGAGTGTGGTGGCCAAGGGCGTGCTCGGAGCGATCGTCACCGCTGACTCGCTTCTCCTGGTGGGACGGGTCCTTGCCCGCAGAGTCCGATTCGTCGCGGCCCACCGGGTGGACGCCGGGGGGGCGCCTCACCCCGTCCCAAGGTCCTCTACCTCGATTGCGGCGTGCACAAGGAGGGTCTCCAGATCCGCTGGATACACGAGTGGTTCAGCACCCGGTATGACCTCGAGATCCTGGGCTTCGAGGCCGGGAGCGAGCACATCGCCGACGCCAGGTCGGAGCTGGCCGATGTCCAAGGCGTGCAGCTCGACCATGTGGCCCTGGTCGGGCCCGATCACATCGGCGACGAGGTCGAGCTCTACCAGAGCGGCGGGCAGAGCCGAGGCAAGGGCGACTCACTCTTCTCGACCCGTGGCCAGCGATCGGAGACCGTCCCGGCCCGAAGGCTGAGCAAGGTGCTGGCCGACCGGGGCTGCTCGTCCGACACGATGCCGGTCATCCTCAGGATGAACATCGAAGGGGCCGAACAGTTCGTGATCCAGGACCTTCTCGACACGGGCCTGACCGCTTCCATCGACGGCTACTACGGGATGTGGGACGACGTGTCGAAGATCGATCCGAAGGCGGACAAGCGCTTTCGCCGACTGCTCCGGGCCAACGGCATCACCAACGTCACCTTCAACGATCGGGATCTGCCGTACCGTCTGCGGCGGTTCGCCATACGGACCGACATCGAGACCTCGATCCGCTCGGGACTGGTCCGAGTGCGGAACGCGGACCGCAGACCGATCAGCTGAGTTCGCGCTGCGGTGCCGCGAACTGGTCGAGCAGCATGGCGGCCTCTTCCGGAACCGAGATCGTGAGGATGAGGGCTTCGGCCCCGATGCGCAAGGTGAAGTCGAAGAAGGGGCAACAGGCCTTCTCGCGCTGGGCCAGACGCACGACCTTCTCCAGTTGGGCAGGACCTTCGGCCAGGCGGAGGGCCAACTCCGTGGGCGAGACCCGCTGCCGGGTGACCGTCGGCCCGGCCAGGAACGCCCTCCACTCCTCAAGCTGGGTGACGGCCGCCTGGTCGTCGAGATTGCAGGCCACCGGGATCCGCACGGTCTCAGCGTAGGTGGCCCACGGCCACCGCCATGTCGTGGCGGTTGCCGCCTACGGAAGATGAGACACTGACCGGGTGACGCACGGCCGAGCAGAGATCCACGAGCTGCTGCTGGCCAACGACCTGCGCCCCAGCCGGGCGCTGGGCCAGAACTTCGTGGCCGACGGGAACACCGTCCGGCGTATCGTGCGGCTGGCCGGCGTCACCGAGGGCCGGCGGGTGGTCGAGGTCGGCGCCGGACTCGGATCGCTGACCCTGGCCCTGGCCGAAGCCGGGGCGTCGGTCACCGCAGTGGAGATCGACCGTCACGTGCTGCCGGTGCTGCGTTCGCAGGTCGAGCCGCTCGGGGTCAGGGTGGTCGAAGCAGACGCCCTGAGGCTCGACTGGCCGGAGCTGCTGGGAGGGGAGCGGCACCACCCGGAACAGGCTGATGACGACTCGTGGACCCTCGTCGCCAACCTTCCCTACAACGTGGCCGTGCCGTTGGTCATCCGCGTGCTGGAGGAGGCCCCGCAGGTGTCGTCGTTGCTGGTGATGGTCCAGCGCGAGGTGGGGGAGCGGCTCGCAGCGTCGGTGGGGGACGACGCCTACGGAGCGGTGTCGGTGAAGGTGGCCTACTGGGCCACGTCTGCGGTGGTGGGTCGCGTGTCGGCCTCGGTCTTCATCCCGATGCCCCGGGTGGAGTCGGTGCTGGTCCGCCTTGACCGCCGACCGGAGACCGGGGAGGGCCGGACCCTGGCCGGTCCTGGGTCGGCGGACTACGAGCGTCTCTTCTCGGTGGTGCGGGGCGGATTCGCCCACCGGCGCAAGATGTTGCGCCGATCCCTGGACGGCCTGGTGCCGGCGAGGGCCTTCGACGCCACCGGCGTCCGTCCGACCGCCCGGGCCGAGGAGCTGTCCCTGGGCGAGTGGGAGCGGCTGGCCTTCTGGCGGCCGGAGGACACGGCGCCCGCAGGACGGCCGGGGCCCGAGGATGGGCGAGACGGGCGGTGAGTTCCCCGGGCGCTCCACCATCAGCCAGCGGCCGGGGTTCGCCTACCGTGGAGCTCACCGCCCGGGCGAAGCTCACCCTCACGTTGAGGGTTACGGGGGTCAGGTCCGACGGGCATCACCTGCTGGAGTGCGAGATGGTCACGCTGGACCTGGCGGACTCCCTGCTCGTGGGGGACGGGGATTCCCTCTCCGTCGTGACCGAGCCGCCGTTCGCTGCCATCTCGCCTGTGCACGATGACCCGGGACCGCAGCCGGACGCAGCCCTGTCCGGACCCGACAACCTGGTGTCACGGGCACTGGAGGCTACGGGACGGTCGGCACGTGTCGAGCTGGTGAAGCGGATCCCCGCCGGAGCCGGCCTCGGCGGCGGGTCGGCCGACGCCGCCGCCCTCCTGCGCTGGGCCGGCCGCCCCGACACCTCCCTGGCGGCACGTTTGGGCGCCGATGTCCCCTTTTGTATCGAGGGTGGGCGGGCGATGGTCCGCGGCATCGGCGAGGAGATCACGCCCCTGCCCTTCGAGGAGTGGCACTTCGTCCTCCTCCTGCTTCCCTTCGGCGTGGCCACCGGGGCCGTCTATCAGGCGTGGGACGAACTGTCCCGGTGCGGGGCCCTGCCCACGCCAGCGGCCACCTCCAACGATCTCGAAGAGGCGGCGCTGCGGGTCGAACCTCGTCTCGGCCTGTGGAGGGACGCCCTGGCGGAGGCGTCCGGGCAGCGCCCCCGGCTGGCCGGCAGCGGCTCGACCTGGTTCATCGAGGGTGATCCGGACCAATCGGGCCTGCGAGGAAGACAGTGGCTGCACCTGGGGGACGAGAGGGCGCTGCTGGTTCCGGTGACGACCACCCCGCCACTTCACCAGGAATAGCTGCTCCTGGACCGGGACCGTGCAACCGGGGCGCCTCAACCGGGGCGCCTCACCGGTCCGTGGGTTGGGCGCCTGGCCGTCGGCCTGAGAGCGGGGCGCCCGCCTGAGATCGGGACTACTTGCCCGCCGCCCGCCGCTGCCACCGAGTGGCCTTCAGCATCTTCTTGTGCTTCTTCTTGCGCATGCGCTTGCGGCGCTTCTTGATGAGGGATCCCATGTCGACCGGCACCCTAGCCGACCAGGTCATTTTGCGCCATGCGGGCACCGATCTCAGTCGTCGCTCGCCGCCCCGACGGGCGCCGGCACAACCGGGAGGCTGAACCGGAACAGCGCCCCCCCACCTTCGGCGTGGTAGACGTTCACGGCGCCGCCCTCGTCGCGGGCCACCTGGGCCACGATGGCCAGGCCCAGGCCGGAGCCAGGTTGCGCCCGGGCGCCCGGGGCCCGGTAGAAGCGGTCAAAGATGAAGTCGACGTCACTGGCGTCGACCCCGGGGCCGTGGTCCCGCACCACCACCACCCCGTCCGAGCAGGTGATTTCCACCACCCCGCCGTCGGGACTCCACTTGAGGGCGTTGTCGAGCAGGTTGTCGACGGCCCGCGCGATCCGTGGTGACGAGCCGGAGACCCAGGTCGGAGCCACGATGGCTTCGAAGACCACCCCCCGGCTCCGACCGTGGGTGGTGGCCACCTCGACCGCCTCGAGCACCACCAGGTCGAGCCGGATGGGCTCGGTGGTCAGGTGGGGTTGCTCCCCCCGGGCCAGCTCGGCCAGGTCGCCGACCAGACTGGTCAGCTCGTCCATCTGGGTCAGGACGTCGCTGATGAGCACCTCCCGCTCGTCGGGAGTGAGCTCCTCGATGCGGCGGGCCACCTCCATGTTGGTCCGGAGGCTGGTCAACGGCGTCCGCAGCTCGTGGGAGGCGTCCAGCACGAGCTGGCGCTGGCTCTCGCGGGAGGTGTCGAGGGCCACCAGCAGCCGGTTGAAGGCCCGCCGCAATCGCCCGAGCTCATCGGGCCCGCCCGGGTCGAGGCGCTGGGACACGTCCGGGGTCTCGGCGAGCTCCTCGACGGTCCGGGTGAAGTTGTTGAGCGGTCGCAGCACGGTGCGGCCCACGATCAGGCCGAGCACCACGGCAACGGTGATCCCGACGAGGACGATCAGCCACAGCGCGTAGGCCAGGTGGCGAAGCTCCTCGTTGACTCCCGTCAGGGGTGCGGTGATCTGCAGCGCGGCCCCGTTGGTGATGGAGACGAACCCGCTGTTGCCCCGATAGGGGGGACCGGGCGGGATGGCGACGACGATCTCACGGACATTGGTCCCGTTGACGGTGGTGGAGAGGTACTGGTCCCTCTGCGTGCCCTGGCTGGCCGCGGCGGTCCTCACCACGTCGGTGATGGGAAGCACGACAGGGTCGCCGGGGTAGGTGGTGCCGTTGGACAGGACCACCTGCGAGCAGTTTCCGGCCGTGGCGCCCGTGCCGCACACATTGCCGATGCTGATGGTGTTGGGGTCACCGATGAGCACCCGGGCCGTCTGGCTCAGCGTCACGTCGATGGAGCCCACCAGCGAGTTGTAGGCCACGACATAGGTGGCGATGGAGCCGAGGACGACCACGACGAGGACGGCCGTGGTGGCGGTGAGGACGAGGCGGCCGCGGAACGTCACCGCTGCGGCGCCGATCTCATCGACACCAACCGGTTGGGCGGGGGAACCGGCTCAAGGCTCGCGGAGCACATAACCCACGCCTCGGGCCGTGTGGATGAGCCGCGGCTCGTCGCCGGCCTCGGTCTTGCGGCGCAGATAGCCCACGTAGACGGCGAGCGAATTGGTGCCCGAGTCGAAGGTGTACCCCCACACCCGATCGAGGATCAGCTCGCGGGTCAGGACCTGTCGGGGGTGGCGCAGCAGCAGTTCGAGCAGGTCGAACTCGATCCGGGTCAGGGTGAAATGGCGATCGCCCCGGCTGGCCTCCCGGGTGACCGGGTCGAGACTGAGGTCGGCGAAGCGGAGGATGTCCCCGGCGTCGTCGGGGCGGCGCCGGAGCAGCGCCCGCAAGCGGGCCAGCAGCTCGGCGAGGGCGAACGGCTTCACCAGGTAGTCGTCCGCCCCCACGTCGAGGCCCTGGACCCGGTCGTTGATGGCGTCCCTGGCCGTGAGCATGAGGACCGGCATGTCGCTGTCGGCCGCCCGCAGCCGGCGGCACACCTCGATCCCGTCGATGCCGGGGAGCCCGATGTCCAGGATCATGGCGTCGGGGGGGCGGATGGCGACCTCCTCGAGAGCCTGGGGGCCGTCACCGGCCAGGGAGACCTCGTAGCCCTCGAGGCGGAGGGCACGATTGAGGGCCCCGCTGACCGCCGGATCGTCGTCGACCACGAGGACTCTCATCGGGCCGGGAGCCTATCGGGGCCGCGTCTCCTTGCCGTGGCAGGCGCCCACTGCGGCGCAGGTCACCGGGGTCTTGTCCGGTTCGGAACGGTGGCGGGCAGGCCGGGTGCGTGGTGGCAGCGGGAGTAGCCTTGTGGATCGCCGGTCGCGGACCGGCGATCCATTCCGAGGTAGTTCAATTGGCAGAACGCTGGCCTTTGGAGCCAGATGTTGGAGGTTCGAGCCCTCCCCTCGGAGCGCCACGGCCGCTCATGTCATCCCGGCTTCGCTTCGAGAGCCCTGGTCTCGAGCGTTCTGAGATGGACACGGTCCACATAAGTGACCAGGTGGGCCGTCTTCGGGGTGAACGTATTACAAAACGTGATACAATCTGCTCGATGGCCTCTGCAGTTTCGGTCCGACTCGACGACGAAGTCCAGCGGGCGCTGCACACACTTGAAGCCTCCGGCATGAGTCGATCCGAAGCCATCAGGAAGTCGATTCTCGATGCGGCGACGGCGCTCCGGCGTAAGGAGGCGATCCGGGCTGAGGTCGCAGCTCTGGGAGCAGACGAGGACGACCTCAAGGAAATGCACGAGGTTGCGTCATTCATGGAGAGCCTTCGTGCGCAGGGGTGACGTTCACGAACTGCGCCTTCCGAAGGGTGTGGGGCATGAGCAGCGGGGCCTCCGTTACGGAGTCATCGTTCAGGCCGACACACTTCTTCCTCGCTCGGTCGTGTTGATGGCGCCCACGTCGACGAGGGCGCGCCCCGCAACGTTTCGACCTGAGCTTGCCATTGGCGGGGAGACGACGCGGGTGCTTGTCGAACAGGTCGGAGCGGTTCACGTGAACCGCTTGGGCGACCTCGTCAGACACGCAAGCATCGAGGAACTTTGGGGGATCGACGAGAGTTTGATGACCGTGCTCGGCCTCAGTTGAGGCGGTATTGCGGACCGGCGACAGGCCCAGTCCCTCCGCGCTAGCCAGCCTTGCGGGACCGACTGCGCTGGCGGCCGCGGGTGGCGGCGCTGAGCACGACCTTGCGCAATCGCACGGACTTGGGGGTGACCTCGACGCACTCGTCGTCGGCGATGAACTCGAGGGCCTGCTCCAGCGAGAGCAACAAGGGGGGTGTCAGGCGGATGGCCTCGTCGGCCGAGGCGGACCGGATGTTGGTCTGCTTCTTCTCCTTGGTCGGGTTGACGTCCATCTCCTCGTCTCGGGCGTTCTCCCCGATGACCATGCCCTCGTAGACCTCGGTGGCCGGGGCCACCAGCAACAGCCCGCGTTCCTGGAGGCTCATCAGCGTGTACCCGGTGGTCAGCCCGCGCCGATCGGCCACCATCGAGCCGTTCCGCTTGGTCTTGAGCTCGCCGTGCCAGGGCTCCCACCCGTCGAACACGTGGTGGAGCATGCCCGTGCCCCGGGTCTCGGTCATGAACTCGGTGCGGAAGCCGACCAGTCCCCGGGCCGGGACCCGGTAGTCCATCCGCACCCAGCCGGTGCCGTGGTTGACCATCTCGACGAGGGTCCCCTTGCGCAGGGCCATGAGCTGGGTGACCACGCCGAGGTAGTCGTCGGGCACGTCGATGGCCACCCGTTCCATCGGCTCGTGGACCTTGCCGTCGATGTCGCGGGTGACGACCTGGGGCTTGCCCACGGTCATCTCGAACCCCTCGCGCCGCATGGTCTCGACCAGCACGGCCAGCTGCAGCTCGCCCCGGCCCTGCACCTCCCAGGTGTCCGGGCGCTCGGTAGTTGCCACCCGGAGGGAGACATTGCCGACCAGTTCGGACTCGAGCCGGCTCAGGATCTGTCGGGCGGTGACTTTGCTGCCGTCGACACCGGCCAGCGGGGACGTGTTGATGCCGATGGTCATGGACAGGCTGGGCTCGTCGACGGTGATGACGGGCAGGGGGCGGGGATCATCGGGGTCGGCCAACGTCTCGCCGATGGTGATCTCGGCCATGCCGGCCACGGCGGCGATCTCGCCCGGCCCGGCTGCGTCGGCATCCACCCGGTCCAGGGCGTCGGTGATGTACAGCTCGGTGATCTTGGTGCGCTCGATGGAGCCATCGAGCTTGCACCAGGCCACGGTCGACCCCTTGCGCAGGGTGCCGTTGTGAACCCGGCAGATGGCCAGGCGACCGAGGTAGGGAGAGGCGTCGAGGTTCGACACGATGGCCTGCAGGGGCGCGTCAGGGTCGAAGTGCGGCGCGGGGATGCGGTCGACGATGGCTTGGAACAGGGGCTCGAGGTCGGTCCCCTCCACACCCTGTTCGGTGGCGGCCCAGCCGGCCCGGGCGTTGGCGAACAGGATGGGGAAGTCGATCTGGTGCTCGTCGGCGTCGAGGTCGAGGAACAGCTCCTCCACCTCGTGGACCACCTCGTCGATGCGGGCGTCGGCCCGGTCGACCTTGTTGACCACCAGGACGACCGGCAGCCGGGCCTCGAGCGCCTTGCGGAGCACGAACCGGGTCTGGGGGAGGGGTCCCTCGGACGCGTCCACTAGGAGGAGGACGCCGTCGACCATGGTCAGGCCCCGCTCGACCTCGCCCCCGAAGTCGGCGTGGCCGGGGGTGTCGATGATGTTGATCTTGACCCCGTTGTGGAGGACGGCGGTGTTCTTGGCCAGGATGGTGATGCCCTTCTCACGCTCCAGGTCCCCCGAGTCCATGACCCGCTCGTTGACCGACTCGTTGGCCCGGAAGGCGCCGGACTGCCACAGCATGGCGTCCACCAGGGTGGTCTTCCCGTGGTCGACGTGGGCCACGATGGCCACGTTCCGGATGTCGTCGCGAGTCTGCAGGGGCATGGGTTGTGCAGGCTACCCGCCGGTCGGAGGGGCTCCGGTCGCGGTGGAGCCTCGTCGACGAGCGGCGATGCACTTCGTGGGCGCATCGCGCCGGCGGGTCAGGACGCCGCTGTGCAGCTCCCCGTGCCGGCCGCGGTCGACCCGGCAATGGGGAAGGTCGGTGCCGGCAGTGGGCTCGGTGTGGCTTGCGGGGGCGGGCAGCTCGGCTCCTTGCCCGTGTAGGTCTCGGCCGAGGAGTCGAGGGCCCACGAGGCCGTCCCCGGCGTGAGGTAGTAGGGGGGTCCGTAGAGGGTGAGGCGCGGGTCCCACAGGTAGTACTTGAGGTAGCCGGTCCCCGACCCCCCGAACGTCCCTACCGGCCCGCGGGCATTCTGCTGGATCGAGCCGTAGACGGTCAGCTGACCTTCTCGACCCTGTGCGTCGTAGTTGTTGACCACGAAGGACTGCTTGAGCCCGAGCAGGGTGGCGTCGATGGTGAGGCCCTGGGCCCCGGCGCTCCCCGTGGCCGTGCTCGGGTCACACAGCGGCGCCGGCAGCGCCCCGCCCGTACCGCACGCCGGGAGGGTCTGCGGCGGGCCACTGAAGAAGCCCAAGGTGGTGTTGTCGAGGGGGCGGTTGACCTCGACGTAGTTGTTGGCGATGAGACCCAGGGTGTCGTTGGTGCCGGTCAGGGCGCTGTTGTAGTTGCACAGGCTCTGGGACGCCGTGCCCGCCCACGTGCAGTCGTTGTAGGTCAGCTTGCCGTCGATGATCACGTTGTTGTTGGCGGCGATGGTCAGGTGACCGGAGAGGCTGCCGCTGACGAAGGCGTCCGCTTCGTTGTCGGCTGTTCCGCTGGCGCCGTAGTAGCAGTTGGGACAGTTGGTCTGGATCTGGGAGGCGTAAGGGTTGGCCGTCGAGTCGAAGGGGTTGGCCCCGGCCCTGTACCCGTTGGGATTGGTGAGGGCGTTATAGGCAAGGGCCGGACCCTGGTCGACGTAGACGACCCCGTTCTGGGGCAGATTGCCGATGCCGTTGGTGGGGCAGCTGTTGGGGTTGACGACAGGGAGGTTCATCTGGTCGACCCCGGCGATGCTGATCGTGTCGGCGCTGGTCACCGTCATCTTGCCCACCCCGCCGACCACTGAGAGAGTCACCGTGGTCGGCCCCACGTAGTAACAGCCCCCCTGTTTGGCGATGGCCGCCAGCTGCGAGTTGTCAACCGGGAGTGGCTCCTTCACGTGCCCGAAACCGCTGCCTGCCGCGGTGTAGTTGCCGGCGTCGAGGCCGCTGCAGGCGGGCTTGTCGTCGGCGCCGATTCCGTCGTTGACGAACAGGCAGTTGGGATCGGCGGTATTGACCGTCCCGCTGAACACCGGGCTCCCGCTGATGTAGAGGGAGTCGTTTGAGTACACGGGGCCGAACAGGTTGTCGCCGCTAATGAAGGAGACGGCGTTGCACGGTGTGCCGCCAACCTGATTCCCGTTGAGGTTCCGACCCTGGTTGTAGAAGTAGTCGCAGTCGGTGGCCGTCCCGGTGGGGAACTCGGACGACTCGTAGTTGGACCACCACACCCCGTTCAGGAATCCGTTCTGTGGGGTGAACCTGGCCACCGTGGAGTAGAAGACGTTCTTGCCCGGGAAGCCCGCGGCCCCGACGATCTGGACCTCGAGGTACTTGATGGCACTGGTGGCGTCCTTGACCGAGACGGGGTTGTCGAACTTGTAGTACTCGGGGATGACCCCGTTGCCCACGTCGGTGCCGGGCACCACGCTCCAGGTCTGGTAGTTGAGGCCGGCGCATTGCGGGCTGCCCGTGGCCGGCGGGCCCACCGAGTAGTTGGCCGAGGAGTTGCAGGCGGCCAGGTAGGGGTTGGCGTTGATGGCGTTCTGATAGGCGTTGAGCCCTGAGGCCAGGGCCCGGTAGGCATAGCGCTGGATCGAGGCCTGGGTCAGGATGGGGTCGTTCTTGACGATGGAGTTGACCATCACGCCGCCGAAGATCGAGAGCATGACCACAAAGGCCACCACCACCACCAGGGCTGCTTGACCTTGGTCCGCCGGTGAGTGCCGATCGGTGCGTCTCCGGAGGGTCGACGGGGAGTACGAGCGTGGGCGCGTGGACATGGGATCTAACCGACCAGCGGGCTATAGAGGTACGAGGCGGACGAGAGGCGGTAGACCACGAAGGCGTTCTCCTGGATCGGCGTGCCCTGGACGTCGACCTGGAGGTCGATCCCCACGCTCTGGATCATGTCCGGGGGGCAGTTGGAGCTGGTCGGGTTGCCGTTGACATCGAGAGTGGGAGCTGTGCAGGCGTTGAAGGCGGGAAGGATCCCGCCCCCGCCGGCTGCGCCCCCGGCCCCGGCTGTGTAGGCCGACGAGTAGGGGTCGAGGGTGTTGTAGCTGAAGATGGTCGGAGGGGTGTTGTTGGTCAGATAGGTCTGGCCGTTGACGACACCGCTGATGGTGACCAAAACCTTGCCCGAGGTGGACCAACTGCAGGGGACCGTGGAGGTGACCACGAACGGGCACGCCGGGGTGGAGGCGGTACAGCCGGGAAGGGCATTGGATGGCGGGTTCGGGCAGGCCGGGTACTGGGTCACGGTGAACACCGACGAATAGAACTTGCTGCCCGCGGCCTTGACCGGCGTCGTGGCCGCCATGACGATCTTCCCCGGCCCGTTGGTGTCACCGATGTTGGCGTAGAAGGTGGTCGAGTAGGTCCCCACGCTTCCCTTCAGGAAGGCCGGGCACGGGATCTTGGCGGCGGTCGAGCAGCTGGGTGGTGTGCTGACCCCCGGCGTCGCCGTCGGCGTCGGAGCCGGTTCGACCTGGCTCCGGATCAGCCGTTGGATGATGATCGAGCTTGGCAGCAACTGGTCGGTGGCCTGGTAGGAGGAGATGACGTTGGTGCCGGCGTTGAGGTAGGCGGTCAGGGCCGTACTGAGAATGGTCAACAGCACGATGAGGGCGGTGAAGGCCACCAGCAGCTCGACCAGGGTGAGCCCGTCCTCGTCTCGGTCGCCGAACCGGCCGCGGCCGGCCCTCCCGGCTGGCCATCCCCCCGCCCGGGGCGGTACCGGATCGGCGGCAGGTGCGGCCGCGCCTCGCTCGTCCATCGGGTGGGCCCGCATCAGGTGACGCTCACGATGACCGGGTTCGGGAACAGGACGGTGGTACCACTGGCCACCAGGGAGCCGCTCCCGACGGTGATGGGAATGGACACCGCCGGTGACGTGCCGGTGACCTTCAGGGTGTACGAGCCGTAGGGCACCTCGGTCCGACTGAGGCCGTCGGGCCCGGCGGTCGGCAGGGTGTAGGTGTCGGCGTTGCACCCGGGCCCGGCCGTGGTGGCGGTGAGCTGGAAGGTCGCTCCCATGTAGGGAAGGCCGATGGCGGCCCCGGTGAGGTGCAAGGCCTCGACGGACAGAAGGCCGAGGGGAACGGTGACCGACGTCGAGCCTCCGGGCATAGTGGCCACCTGGCTCTGGTTGAAGCTGCCGCCCAGCAGCTCGCTCTGGCAGTCGCCGGCGAAGAGACCGTAACCGCCGACGAACGGGTACAGATCGGGGAGATTGGTGACGTTGGGGACCGCCCCGGCGGTCACCACATTGGCATAGGGGTTGGGGGAGAGGCTGGGGTTCTGGATCTCCAACGGCACCCCGGTCACGACGTTCCCGGCCAGCCCCGAGGGCGTCTGGTCGGACCAGGTGCCCGCCGGCCCAGTGGACGAGGAGAGGATGACCGCCCCGGTGGGACTGGCCCCGACCGCCGAACAGTAGGTGGGGGACCCGGAGGTGGTGCAGTCGATGCTGCTCAGGTAGTCAGCCGCATTGGCCTGCGGCAGCGCCGGCGAGCTCCAGTTGGCCGTGGCGGTGCCGCCGCTGCTGGCCAGGAGGAAGGCGGAGGGGGTGCCCGAGGTGCTGCCAATGGCAGTGATGGCACAGGAGGTCCCCGACCAGCAGGACAGGACACCGAGCTGGCTGATGGTGCCGGCACCGGGGGTGGGGACGGTCACATTGGACCAGACGTCGGCCGTGCCCGACCCGACGGTCATCGCCCCGGACAGGATGGCCGGAGCCGTGGGGGTGGCACCGGAGACCACGCAGGTCGTGGCCGTCGGGCAGGCCACCTGGTACAGCGCGGTCAGCGCACCGCTGCCCGCCGCCGGGATGGTGTCATTGGCCAAGGTGGCGCTGGCCGTGGTGGCTCCGTACATGATGAGCGGTCCCGACGCCCCGCCCCCGATCTTGCCGGTACCGAGGACGACGCACTTGGCCGAGGTCGCGGGCGGGCAGACCAGACGGTTGAGGGCGGTCACGGTCGTGCCGGCGGGGAAGGAGTCGGCCGTCCAGGTCAGGGCCGATGTCCCCAGGCCGGCGGCCGCACTCCCCGAGATGACGATGGGGCCGCTCGGGTTGGCGCCGACCTTGCCGGTGCCCATGGCCAAGCAGCTGGTGTCTGACGGACAGGTCAGCGAGGTCAGGGCGGACAGGGTGAACCCGGGAGTCGTCCCGGTCGCCCAGGTGCCACCGAACCCGCCGGACAGGACGATCGGGGTGCCGGCGCTGGGGGCGTTGCTCGTCCCCAGGGCAGCGCAGCCGGTGCCGGACGGTGAGCACACCAGACTGGTCAGCCCGGTTGTGCTGGCGGGGATGGTGACCGCCGTCCACGCATCCACGCCGGTGCCCGAGATCGTGTCGGACAGTACGGCGGCTCCCGTCGCGGTGGTGCCGATGGCCACGCAATTGACCGCTGACGGACACACGATCTGGGAGAGCGACGTCACCCCGGTGAGGGCCGTGCCGGTGCTGGCAGCCGCCACCGACGGCACCGACGGGTTGGCGTCGACGATGACCGGTGTGCTGACCCCGCCGGTGAGCTGGTAGCCGACCCCCTCGCACTCGACGGTGCCGGCGCAGGCGATGGAGGCGATGCGGGTGGCCGCCACGGGGACGCTGACCGTCGACCAGTTGGCCTGATTGGACCAGGTCAGCACAGCCCCGGCGCCGTTCTCCCCGGCCGAGAGGCAGGTGATCTGGCCGGCGTTCGGGCACGCCGTCCCGTCCTCGACCGCGCTGGAGGAGGGGTAGGAGAGAGTGGCGGAGCTCCCCTGGTCGTAGGGCGGGAAGCTGGCCACCGGCAGCTTGGTCACCGCCCCGATGTTGACTGTGACGCCCGAGAGCGATTCGGACTGGGGCTGCTGGAGGACGTGCGCGGTGACGGTGCCGGTGGTGTTGGCCACGAACGACGGCGAGCCGTAGGTGGACCCGGCCGGGATCCCGCTGCTGGCATTGGCGACGGCGACCGTGTAGGTGGCGCCGGTGCCGGGCGTCGGGAGCACTTGTGCGAAGGCGCAGCCGTAGTTGTCGGGATAGATGGTGAGGTTCTGCAGCGCCGTGCCCGAGCTACTGGTGATGGTGACCGGGGGGGCTTGGACCCGTTCGCTCCACAGGTTTCCCTGGCTGTCGTTGGCCGAGCTGTCACCGGAGAGCTGCAGGGCGATGAAGCCGAGCGTCTGGATGCCGGAGGGCGGGTAGTTGAGGATGATGCTGTCTTGCACGTTGTTCACGTCGGCATTGGGGCCCCACGAGACGGTCATCCGCAGCTTGAGCAACTGGGGCGTGCCCGAGGCGCACAGATTGGGCTTGGACCCGCTGCCGGCGTTCTGCACCGTGGTCCATTCGTATTCCGCACTGAGGGCGTAGGTGGTGGCCCCCCTGGTCTCCGAGGTCGTGGGCTGGGTCACCGGGCACCCGGTCAGCAGCTTGCCGGTTCCCGAGTTGGGCGGGACGGTCAGGGTGTTGGCCGACACCGCCGTGTAGTTGACCAGTTGCAGGCCGGTCGTGGTCGCCACCAGGGCCGACACGCCGGGCCCTGGGGCGGCGAAGCCGGTCGTCGAGGCCACGCTGATGGTGGTCTGGGTGGCCAGGATGAGGTTGTTGGACGCCGCCGCCACGGTGGTGGCCGCGGCGTTGGTGCCCACCGGCACCGCGCTGTGGTCGACGTTCACCTCGCCGAAGCAGTTCACGGGTGGGGTGACATTGGAGAGGACCTCGGCCCACTTCTCGGCGATGGAAAGGGCCGTCTGCTGGTTCTTGGCCTGACCGGCCTGGACCAGTGAGGTGGTGAACAGGTACGACAGGGGGACGAGGGCGACCATGAGGACGACGAAGGCCACCAACACCTCGATCAGGGTCACACCGTCGTCGCCTCGCCGGCGACGCACCGGGAGCTCCGGGTGACGTCGTGTAGTTCGGAATGGGCCCACAGGCCTCTTATGTCGGCTTCTTCCAGCACTTTCTATAGTGAAAGTGCCAAATCAACCCAAGGAATCCACGGATACCGCGACGAGGGCCCGTCCTGATGCCCGGGACGCCAGTGGTGAGGGACCCCGCCACCAGCCTTATCCCCAGTACCCCCGACCGAGGGAAATGGCGCCCCGGTTGTGGGTTCTACCAGGGACTATCTCCTGAGCGACCACGGGAGCCCCGGCCGCTCGCTGCTCGTCGCGACATCCCGGTAAAGGGTCGCGGCCGCCAGGCGTGGGCGCCGAATTGTCAGTAGGAGCGGGGCAGCCCCAGGGAGTGCTGGGCCACGAAATTGAGGATCATCTCGCGGCTGACCGGGGCGATCCGCAGCAGGCGGGCCATGCCCCAGAGGTCGGCGAGGCCGTACTCGGTCGACATCCCGTTGCCCCCGTGGGTCTGGATGGCCTGATCCAGGGCAGCCAGCGTGGCCTCCGCCGCTGCGTACTTGGCCATGTTGGCGGCCTCGCCGGCGGCGGCGGTGTCACCGGCATGGTCGCACAACCAGGCTGCCTTGTCGGTCATCAGCCGGGCCAGCTCCACCTCGATCTTGGCCTTGGCCAACGGATGGGAGATCCCCTGGTGCCGCCCGATCGGCGTGCCCCATACCTCGCGGCCCCGGGCGTACTCGGCCGCCCGCCCGAGGGCGTAGCGGGCGATGCCGTTGGCCGTGGCCGCCGACAGGATGCGCTCGGGATTGAGCCCGAAGAAGACCTGGCGCAGGCCCTCCCCCTCGTCACCGAGCAACCGGTCCGCATCGACCTGGACGTTGTCGAAGAACAGCGTGTACTGCTTCTCCGGTGCGGTGATCTCCACCGGCAGGACCTGTTTGTCGAGCCCCGGGGTGTCGGTGTCCACCACGAAGAGGGAGAGGCGGCCGCGTCCCGTGTCAGGATCCACGCCCGACCTGGTCACGACCAGGATGGCCTCGCATTCGTCGACGCCGGAGATGTAGTACTTCGATCCGTTGAGCCGGTAGATGTCACCGTCCTTGGTGGCGGTCAGGGACAGGTTGTGGGAGTTCGAGCCGGCGTCGGGCTCGGTGATGGCGAACGCCATCTTGAGCTCGCCGGTGGCGAACCGGGGCAGCCACCGCTGCTTCTGATCCTCGGTCCCGAACCGGGCGATGATGGTGACGCAGATGGCGGGCGACACCACGATGACCAGCAGCGGGCACCCAACTGCGGCCAGCTCCTCGGCCACGGCGGCCAGTTCGGTGATCCCGCCACCCCCGCCGCCGTACTGCTCGGGGACATTGACCCCCAGGAACCCCGGCTCGGCTATCGCACGCCACAGCTCGTCGGTGCGCTCGTCGGCGTGGGCCTTCTTCACGTAGTAGTCGTGCCCGAACTTGGAGGCGATGGCGCCGACCGCCTCACGCAGCATCTGTTGCTCGTCGGATTCGATGAAGTCCATTGCCCTACTCCTCGGGGTGTTGGGCCAGCAGGCCGACCGGGATGCCGACCACTCTGCTCCGAAGGTACTCGCCCAGGCCCTTGGCCTGTGGATCGGGGCGGGTGGAGGAGGCCACTCCCTCTCCCAACAGGCCCACCACCACGAAATTGAGGGCGCGTAGGTTGGCGAAGGCGAAGCGCTGCACTTCGAGCCCCTCGGCCTCGGGCAGCAGCGCCCGGAATTCCTCGAGGGTGAGGAAGGAGTCGAGCCAGGCCCACGCAGCCTCTGACCGGGCCCACAGCCCGACATTGGCGTTCCCGCCCTTGTCGCCGGAGCGGGCACCGATGACGGTGCCGAGCGGAAGGCTGCGGGTGGGAGCCCGACCGTCGACGGCCGGCGGGCCTGCGTCGGAGTCGGGCACGACGTCGGGGGCCATCGCGGCACCAGGGGAGAGGGCGCTGTCCGGCGAGGCGTCGACGATCCTCACGTGGTCCTGGCTGGGGTTGGGCCGGTGGGGCACCACCACGGCCCGGCCGTCGGCATGGATGACCCGGGGGACCACCAGATGGGCCGGGAGCAGGGCCGGCCAGAACACGCCATAGGCGCTCCCCGAGGCCGGGGGGCTGGTGAGGTGGAGGCCGGGGTAGCCGGCCAGAGCCAGCTCGGTGGCCGCGCTCGAGAAGCTCCGGCCCACCCGTTCGGGGTCGGCGTCCTTGACGGTGATGCGGAGTTGGGCGGTGGCCTCGGCGTTGAGCGCGGCGTCGACCTTGTCGGACCGGATGAGCTGCGTGTCGAACTCGTCGTACTGGCCGATGCCGCCCAATGCTCGGTCGAGGGAGCGGAGGGTCAGCGCGGCCTTGGCCTCGATGTCCAGCCCGGTCAGCACGAAGGTCATCGAGTTGCGCCACCCGCCCAACAGATTGACGCTGACCTTGACCCGCTCGGGTGCCGGTAGACCGCGGGTCTCGGACAGGCGGACCCGGTCCGGGCCCTCCTGCTCGGCCCGGATGGTGTCGAACCGGGCCACCACGTCGGTGTTGAGATAGTGGTGGCCGCCGATCTCGTAGAGCAGCTGGGCCGTCACCGTTCCCACTGACACCTCGCCACCGGTGCCCGGGTGCTTGGCGATCACCGACGACCCGTCGTCGGCCACCTCGGCGATGGGGAAGCCGGGGTAGTCGACGCCCTCCACCTCGGTGAAGAAGGCGTAGTTGCCCCCGGTGGCCTGCGGACCGCATTCGATGACGTGCCCCGCCACCACGGCGCCGGCCAGACGGTCCCAGTCGGTGGGTGACCACCCGTGATGCCACGCCGCCGGCCCCACCACCAGCGAGGCGTCGGTGACCCGGGGGCAGATGATCACATCGGCGCCGCCGGACAGGGCCTCGACGATGGGCCAGCCGCCGAGGTAGGCGTTGGCCGACACCACCTGGCCGTGGGCATCGGCCAGCGGCCGTCCGGTGTCGAGGTGGGGGAGGGAGTGGCCTTCCCGGTTGAGCTCGTCGAGGCGGGGCAGGAGGTCATCGCCCTCGATGTGGGCCACCGACACCGTCAGCCCCAGCCGCTCGGCCAGCAGGCGCACCTGGTGGGCGAGCCCGGCCGGATTGAGCCCCCCGGCGTTGGTGACCACCTTGATCCGGCGGTCGATGCAGGTGCCCAGCACCTCCTCCATCTGGGTGAGGAAGGTGTGCGCCCATCCCTTGGTCGAGTCGCGCTGGTAGCCCTTCCAGAGGATGAGCATGGTGAGCTCGGCCAGCCAGTCACCGGTCAGGACGTCGATCGGGCCGCCGTCCACCATCTCCCGGGCCGCCGACAGGCGGTCGCCGTAGAAGCCCGAGCAGTTGGCGATGCGCAGCGGATCGGTCACGGTGCCGTCCGCCCGGCGTCGATGGTCGGCTCCGGGCCGGGCGGGGTTGCAGTGGCCGGCTCGATGACGACGAGAATGCGACCGGTCTCGACCTGTTCCCCCTCGTCCACGTTCACCTCGGTCACCGTGCCGGGGGACGGGGCGTGGACGGCGTGCTCCATCTTCATGGCTTCGAGCACCACCAGCACCTGATTGGCCTCGACGGTGTCGCCTTCCTTGATCGCCACCCGGACCACGCTGCCAGGCATCGGGGCCAGCGCCGACCCCTCCGAGGCTCTGTCGCCGGCAACGGGGAGCCGGACCTGCTCCTGGAGCACCGAGCTGCCGTCAGGGCCATCGACGTAGGCCGTCGCCCCGACCTGTTCGACCCGGTAGCGGCGGGTCACGCCGCCGGAGGTGAGGACGACCTGGTCCGGTGCCACCGTGGCCCCGTCGAGATGGACGGCCGTGCCGTCGAGCGCGACCTCGATGACCGTCTGGCCGGTCTGGTCGAACCGGTAGCCCACGGTCAGGGTCCCGTCCCTGCTGTCGTAGCTGACCTGCTGGGGCGCAAACCGGTTGTTGCGGTACCCGGATGGAATGGTCCGCTGCACCGCCGCTTCGGCCCGGCGACGGGCCTGGCCGGCCAGTGCGGCCGCCACCGCATGCCGCCGTACCGCACTGCTGTCGGCCAAGGGCGCCGCCAGCTCCGCTAGTCCGTGGCGATCGAGGAAACCGGTGTCCGTGTCACCGGCCAGGAATTCGGGATGACGAAGCGTGCGGACCAGGAGGTCGCGGTTGGTGGTGACACCGTGGATGCGCGCCCCGGCCAGCGTGGCCGCCAGGGCCGCCGCCGCCTCCGATCTGGTCGGGGCGTGGGCGATCACCTTGGCCAGCATGGCGTCGTAGTGCGGGCTCACCACGCTCCCCGACTCGACCCCGCTGTCCACCCGCACGCTCATTCCGGAGGGCCGGACCTCGAATCGGTGCAGCGTCCCGGTTGAAGGGAGCCAGCCGAGCGACGGGTCCTCGGCATAGAGGCGGGCCTCGACGGCGTGGCCCTGGGGACCGGCGGCCACGGCGGCGTGGACCTCCTCCGGCAGCGGCGCTCCGCCGGCGATGAGCAGCTGGAGGCGAACCAGATCGAGCCCCGTCACCGCCTCGGTGACCGGGTGCTCCACCTGCAGGCGGGTGTTCATCTCGAGGAAGTAGGGATGGCCGCCCCCATCGACGACGAACTCGACGGTGCCGGCGTTGACGTAGCCGACGGCTGCGGCCGCGGCCACCGCCGCGTCCACCAGTCGGGCCCGGAGGTCCGGCGAGACGATGGGCGACGGGGCCTCCTCCACGATCTTCTGGTGCCGGCGCTGGATGCTGCACTCGCGCTCGAACAACGCCACGGTCGTCCCGTGGGCATCGGCCAGGACCTGCACCTCGATGTGGCGGGGATCACTCACGTAGCGCTCGAGGAACACGGTTCCGTCGCCGAAGGCCGACTCCGCCTCGCGCCGGGCCGCGGCCACCGCCTCGCCCAGTCCGTCGGGGCCGGACACGATGCGCATCCCGCGTCCTCCACCGCCGGCCGAGGCCTTGACCAGCAACGGCCAGCCCAACGCCCCGGCCGCCCCGGCATCGGGTGGGCCATCCCCCTCGATGGTGATCGACGGCAGGGTCGGCACACCGGCGGCCCGCATGATCTCCTTGGCGCCGACCTTGGAGCCCATGGCATCGATGGCCGCCGCTGGCGGGCCCACCCAGATGAGCCCGGCCTGGCCAATCTGCCGGGCGAAGTCACCGGACTCGGACAGGAAGCCGTACCCGGGGTGAACGGCATCGGCACCGGAGCGAGCGGCGGCATCGAGGATGCCTGCGGTGCGCAGATAGGTCTCGGCGGGGGAGAGGCCGGGCAGAGGTACGGCCAGATCGGCTTCGGCTACGTGGGGGCTGTCGGCGTCGGCGTCCGAGTACACCGCCACGGTGGCCATGCCCATGGCGCGGGCGGTCCGCATGATGCGTCGGGCGATCTCGCCGCGGTTGGCCACCAACAGCGTGTGGATGCCAGTGGACGTCCCGCTGGGAGTGCTCATCGATCCGTCCCCCCCACTCACATCCGGTAGACGCCGTAGCCGCGGGTGCCGGCGACGGGTTGGTTGTCGATGACCGACAGGCACATGCCGAGCACGGTGCGGGTGTCGCGCGGGTCGATGATGCCGTCGTCGTAGAGGCGGGCCGTGAGGAAGAGCGGAAGCGACTCCGCCTCGATCTGGGACTCGACCAGCTCCCGCATGGCCGCATCAGCGTCCTCGTCGAAGGGCACGCCCTTGGCCGCGGCCGATTGGCGACCGACGATCGAGAGCACCCCGGCCAGTTGGGCCGGGCCCATCACCGCCGAGCGGGCGTTGGGCCACGCGAAGAGGAAGCGCGGGTCGTAGGCCCGACCGCACATGCCGTAGTTGCCGGCCCCGTAGGAGGCGCCGATGTTGACGGTGAGATGCGGGACCGACGAGTTGGAGACGGCGTTGATCATCATGGCCCCGTGCTTGATGATCCCGGCCTGCTCGTACTCCTTGCCCACCATGTACCCGGTGGTGTTCTGGAGGAAGACCAGGGGAACGTCGATCTGGTTGGCCAGCTGGATGAACTGGGTCGCTTTGTGCGCCTCTTCGGAGAAGAGCACGCCGCGGTGGTTGGCCAGGACGCCGACCGGATAGCCGTGGATCGATGCCCACCCGGTCACCAGGCTGGAGCCGTAGAGGGGTTTGAATTCGTCGAACCGGGAGCCGTCCACCACCCTGGCCAGCACCTCGCGGGGGTCGAAGGGGACCTTGGGATCGGCCGAGGCAATGCCCAACAGCTCGCCGGGGTCGTGGACCGGCTCGTCCGGCGCTTGGCTGGGTCCCGGGCCGTGTTTGCGCCAGTTCAGCCGGCTCACGATCTGGCGACCCAGTCGGATGGCGTCGAACTCGTCGGTGGCCAGGTAGTCGGCCAGACCCGAGACCCGGGCGTGCATGGAGGCCCCTCCGAGCTCCTCGTCGGTCGACTCCTCGCCGGTGGCCATCTTGACCAGGGGCGGACCGCCGAGGAAGACCTTGGAGCGCTGCTCGATCATCACGATGTAGTCGCTCATGCCCGGGACGTAGGCTCCGCCGGCGGTGGAGTTGCCGAACACCAGGGCCACGGTGGGAATGGCGGCGGCAGAACTGCGGGTGAGGTCCCTGAAGGCCCGGCCTCCGGGAATGAACAGCTCGGCCTGGGCGGGCAGGTCGGCGCCACCGGACTCCACCAGATTGACCACCGGTAGGCGATTCTGTAGGGCGATGTCCGAGGCGCGTGCACCCTTGCGGAAGGAGTAGGGGTTCATCGCCCCACCCCGGACCGTGGGGTCATGGGCGGAGATGAGGCACTCGACCCCTTCGACGACCCCGATCCCGACGATCGACGACGCCCCGACGCGGTATTCGGTGCCCCAGGCGGCCAGCGCCGCCAGTTCGAGGAAGGCCGAGTCCCGGTCGAGGAGGAGCTCGATCCGCTCACGGGCCAGGAGCTTGCCCCGCTCCTTGTGCCGGGCCACGTACTGGTCGCCGCCCCCGGCCCGGGCCGCCTGCAGCTGCTCGTCGACCGTGGCCAGGGCCTCTTCGAGGGCGCGTTGGTTGGCCCGGAAGGTGTCCGAGTTCGGGTCGATGATGGTGGTGAGGACGGGCATGGTGGCAGTCGAAGCCGTGAAATCGGTGTGCGGCGAATTGAGGGGTCCGGGGCGGGGTCGCATTGCTCCCGCCGACGTGGGAAGAATAGGCCCCATGATCCAAGCACCGCGTCACGAGGTGTGCCGGCTGCCGGGTGTGAGTATCCAGAGGGTGGCCTCATGGTGATCCGCACCTATCCTCAGGTCCCCTCGGACGACCTCGACCAGCATGCGGGACCCGCCCAGCCGGACGGCCCGTACCCCGGGCTACAGCTCTCCGCCGTGGTCCTGGCGGCGGGAGAGGGCACCCGGATGCGCTCCGCCCGCCCCAAGCCCCTGCACCGCTTGTGCGGTAGGCCGATGGTCCTGCACGTGCTCGACGCCCTGGCCCAGCTGTCGGTGGCCCGGGTGGTCGTGGTCGTGGGTCACCGGGCCGAGTGGGTGACCAAGACGCTGGTCGAACACGCGCCCCCGGGCATGTCCATCGAGTTCGTCGAGCAGGTCGAGCAGCGGGGGACCGGTGATGCCATGTCCGTGGCGCTGACCGGGCTGCCCGACGATGTCGGTGATGACGACGGAGACGTCGTGGTGCTGCCGGGTGACACCCCCCTCCTCCGCCCCGCCACGCTGGCCGGACTGGTGCGTGCCCACCGCGCCTCGGGCGCCGCCTCGACGCTCTTGACCGCCATGCTGGAGGACCCGACGGGGTACGGCCGGGTGGTGCGGGGGAGGGACGACTCGGTGGCCAGGGTGGTCGAGCACGGCGACGCCACCGACGAGGAGCTCGGGGTGCATGAGATCAACACCTCGATCTACTGCTTCCGTCGCAGCGTCCTGGCCCCGTCGCTGCGCCGGCTCAGCCCGGCCAACGCTCAGGGCGAGTACTACCTCACCGACGTGGTCGGCGTCCTCTACGAGGCGGGCCACAAGGTGGGCTCGGTGGTGGTGGGGGACACCATGGAGGTGGCCGGTGTGAACGACCGGGCCCAGCTGGCGGTGGCCGAGGCCGAGTTGCGCGACCGGATCAACGAGCGGTGGATGCGCAAGGGGGTGACCATGTGGGACCCGGAGACGGCGTACATCGATGTGGACGTGGTGGTGGAGCCGGATGTGGTGTTGCTGCCCGGAGTCATCCTCCAGGGCTCGTGTGTGATCGGCTCGCATGCGGAGATCGGACCCGATGCCCACCTGGTCGACACCGTGGTCGGCGAGGGCGCCAGAGTGGCATCGAGCGTGTGCCGGCGATCGTCCATCGGAGCCGACGCCCGTGTCGGTCCCTTTGCCGTCCTCGACGAGGGCACCGAGGTGCCCGCCGGAGCGGTGGTCAGTGCTCAGTTCGGAAATCCGACGGGTTCGAGTCCCCTGGGAACCGATGGTGGGGCGCGGTAGCGTCATCAGCATGGAGTTCACACCGCGCCGCCGTCTCGAGTTGGTGTCCGGACGGTCGCACCCCGAATTGGCCCGGGACGTCGCCGACCAGTTGGGTGTGGATCTGGGTGAGGCCAATCTCCGCGAGTTCGCCAATGGCGAGATCCACTGTCGCTTCGACTCGTCGATCCGCGGCAGCGACGTCTTCATCATCCAGACCCACTGCGGACCTGTCAACGACTCGTTGATGGAGCACCTGATCATGATCGATGCAGCCAAGCGGGCATCGGCCAAGCGGATCACCGCGGTGTGCCCGTACTACGGGTACTCGCGCCAGGACCGCAAGGCAACGGGGCGTGAGCCGATCACGGCCAAGCTGGTGGCCGACATGCTGTCCGTGGCAGGTGCGGACCGGGTGGTCAGCGTTGATCTCCACTCGGGACAGATCCAGGGCTTCTTCAATGTCCCCTTCGACCATCTGACGGCGGCACCGGTGCTGGTCGACTACCTTCGCAGGCAGCGAAGGGACGACCTGGTGGTGGTGGCTCCTGATGCGGGGCGGGTCAAGGTGGCCGAGCGGTTCAGCCAGCATCTGACGGCCGATCTGGCCGTGGTGCACAAGCGTCGGCTGCGGGGCGAGGCCAGTCAGGTGCAGGCCCTGCATGTCGTGGGCGACGTCGACGGTCGCCAGTGCGTGCTCATCGACGACATGATCGACACGGCAGGGACCATCGTGGCCGCCGCCGATCTCCTGGCCGATCGCGGCGCCTCCGAGGTGTGGTGCATGGCCACCCACGCGGTGCTCTCCGACCCGGCGGTCGACCGGTTGAAGAATTCAGCGCTGACCAAGGTGGTCGTGACCAATACCTTGCCCATCCCTCAGGACCGCCGGTTCGACAAGCTGGAGGTGTTGTCGGTGGCCAAACTCATCTCGGATGCGATCGATGCCGTGTTCGAGGACTCTTCGGTGTCGGAGATCTTCGGCGGGGAGAATCTGGCCTGAACGACCTCGGCGCAGCTCGAATGGAGGTCGGCGAGCGGCCTCTTGTTTGTTGCAATGGCGGCTCGATTGTTGCGTAGCGAAGGCCGCAAATTGGGCTGTCCCGCAACGCATTCGCGCTGTCAGTAGTATCGAAAGCCAAACCAGCCACGCAGAGTGCTTTCGGCTTATCCGACCCTGTTCTTGGTAGGTGCAGGAATGCAACACTCGCTGCCATGGTCGTTGAGGCAGCGGCTGCTGAGCATTCTGACTCGATCGCATTTCGCCGGATGGACGACGTCCATAGCGGCTCACGGATCGTTGGTATTGCGTAGTGAACAGTCTGCGCAAGACACAGTGGATAGTGGCTGCGGTGCTGGTGGCGGGCGTCCTATTCGCCTCGCCTGCATCTACACAGGCTGACTCGGTCCGTGGTGCACCCACAAATGTGAATGCCCCGGCACGGATCATTGATCCGACGGTCATCCGAGCAGATCCGAGTATTACCTGGGATGCCCAGTCACGGGTCTATCGGATGTATACCACCCAGACTCTGGCCGGCCATGTTCCCGAATGGGAATCAGCCAATGTGACCGGCCCTTGGCAATTTGTCGGTGATGCGCTCCCTGCTCTCCCGGCCTGGCATGGCGGTGATTTCACCACATGGGCACCGGAAGTGCAGGAGGTCAATCACGTCTGGACCCTGTGGGGAAGCACCATGGCGGTTGGCGGGGCCTACTGCCTCTTTAGGGCGACGGCTCCATCGGCAGCCGGCCCTTTCGTCAATGACCCGCGCCGGGTTCCCTGTGAAGAGGCCGTCGGCGGCGACATCGATCCGTCGATGGTCAGGGTTGGCAGCCAGTGGTGGCTTCTCGACAAGACCAATGCCAATGCGGTGGCCAAGCCGTCGACGATCAACTCCCAGGAGATCGGCCCCGACGGGATGCCGTTTGGGCCCAGGTACACGCTCTTGACCTCCGACCTGCCCTGGGAGAACGGCCTGGTCGAAGCGCCGAATCTGGTCAGCAATCCCGCCACGCGTCAGTGGTGGCTCGTGTTCTCAGGGGGAAACTACGACACGAGAACGAACCCCACGTACAGAATCTCTGCCGCGCCGTGTGACGGGCCCAATGGTCCCTGCTACGAGAGTCGGATCCGGTATCTCGTGGTCGGTAACTCCCAGGGCGTCACGCCCGGTGAGGAGGATGCCTTCGTGGATGCCGATGGGCAGCGGTGGATCGCGTACAACCCCGCCGGTTTCTGGGCTGATCCGGTTCACCGTCCCATGGGCTTGGTCGGCCTCGATTTCGACATCAACGGCGTGCCGTACGTGTTCACCCCCGCCTGACGGGGACTCGTCCCCATCGACGGTTTCCGTTGAACCCCGCGCCAGCGTCCCGGTCACCCCTGTGGCCCGCTCGGCCGTAGCTCGTCTATCATGGTGGGCCGTCAGCAGCGGCCCTCTGTGTTCGGTTCAGATCGACCTGAACGGCCCTGCCCTCGTCTCAGCATCTCTTGAGGAGTGCCCGCATGCCCGAAGTCACCCTTGCCGCCGAATCTGGCCGCCAGACCGGTTCGAGTTCCACTCGCCGTCTGCGCTCCCAGGGGAAGATCCCCGGAGTGGTCTACGGCCACGGATCCGAGCCCATCCCCGTGGCCGTCGGCGCCCGCGAGTTCCAGATCGCCCTGTCCGGGGAGGCCGGCCTCAACACCCTGCTCTCGCTCGAGGTCGACAAGAAGAACTTCCTCACCCTGGCTCGGGACATCCAGCATCACCCGTTCCGGAACGTGGTGACCCACATCGACTTCCAGATCGTGCGGCGAGACGAGGTCATCTCGGCCGAGATCCCCATCAACCTCATTGGTGAGCCGATCGAGGTGCAGCACGGTGACGGCATCGTCGACCAGCAACTCTTCGCGCTGGCCATCAAGGCCAAGCCGGCGGACATCCCGCCGTCGGTGGACATCGATATCTCCGGGCTGACCATCGGCGCCTCGCTTCACGTCTCGGACATCACGGTCCCCAAGGGTGTCGAGCTCGAGACCGATCCGGCGGCCACTGTTGTCGCCGGTCAACCCCCGCGGGTGCAGGCCACCGCAGAGGAGGAAGCCGAAGCGGCCGGCGTCACCGTCGAAGCCACCGAGGAGGCTCCGTCGGAACCCACTGGCGAGGCCGAGCCCGCAGAGGGGTAAGCCCTGCTCCGCGGCCGGCGGCACACGCCTGCCCCCCGAGCGGGAACTGCCGTCGACTTCCTCGTGGTCGGGTTGGGCAACCCAGGGACCGAGTTCGTCGGCACCCGCCACAACGCCGGCGCCGAGGTGGTGCGGGCGCTGGCCGAGCGCCATCAGGGCCGGCTCAAGGCGGAGAAGGGACTCCGGTCCCAGGTGTGCGCGGTCCGGATCGGCGACCATCCGGCGCTGTTGGCGGTCCCGCAGACCTTCATGAACGAGTCCGGTCAGGCCGTCGCCCCGCTGGTCCGCCGCGCCGGCATCGACCGACCCAGCCACCCTGGCCAGTCCAGGCCGGCGAGCGCATCAGCCCCGGGTCTGGCCAACCGCCTGATCGTCGTGCACGACGAGCTCGACCTCCCGTCGGGCCGGGTCAGAGTGAAATCGGGCGGCGGCAATGCCGGCAACAACGGCCTCAAGTCGATCGAGAGCCATCTGCACACCAACGACTATCTACGCGTCCGGATCGGCATCGGCAAGCCTCCCGGTCGCCAGGCGGGAGCCGATCATGTCCTGAGGCGGCCGGGCGCGGCCGAGCGGACCCTCCTGGCGGTGGCCATCCAGCAGGCGGCCGATGCGGTGGAGGCCATCATCGCCGACGGCCTCGAGGCGGCGATGAATCGCATCAATGCCACCGACTGAGTTCGTTCCCCAGCGTGGCGGCGGCGAGGTCAACCCACCGCTCCCTCGGAAGCTCCCCGCAGCCTCGATGGTTCCCGCGCTCCCGGTACCCTGACCTCGTGAGCCTCCGCTCGCTTCCCCCCCTGATGCGCGACGAACCCGCCATGGCGCGGGTGATGGGCGCGCCCAACGCCACCCTGGCCGTCGCCACGCCGGCCCAGGCCTTCGTGCTGGCCGGACTGGTCCGACTGGGCCGCCGCCGTCCCGTGCTGGTGGTCACGCCGACCGGGGCCGCCGCCGACCAGCTGGCCCACGACCTGGCGGCATTCACCGGGGCAGACCCGACGGCGACCTCACCCCGGCCCGATGAGGGTGCGGGTGACGTCCAGGTCTTCCCAGCGTGGGAGACGTTGCCCTTCGAGCGGGTCAGCCCGGATGTGTCGACCATGGGGCGCCGACTCCGGCTGCTCTGGCACCTGGGCGGACGACCGGATACCGACGACGCCTCCCGTCCCCCCATCGTGGTGGCACCGATCAAGGCAGTGCTCCAGCGCCTCGGGCCCTGGCGGACCGCGGCCCGGCCCATCCGGGTGGCCAAGGGGGATCGATTGGACGTCGATGACCTGGTGGTCCGGCTGGTGGCCATGGGGTATCGGCGCGAATCGATCGTGGAGCACCGGGGCGAGCTGGCCGTCCGGGGCGGGATCGTCGACGTGTTCCCATCCACGGGGGACGAGCCGATCCGGATCGACCTGTGGGGTGACGAGGTGGACCGGTTGACCCGGTTCGACGTGGCCGACCAACGAAGCATCGATGACCTGGGACAGGTCGAGCTCTACGGCTGTCGGGAGTTGGTGGCCGACGAGACCATGCAGAAGCGGGCCGCCGAGCTGGTGGGCTCAGCCCCGTGGGGGCGCCATCAGTGGGATCGACTGGCGGACGGGGACCAGTTCGACGGGATGGAGTCGTGGCTGCCGTGGCTGGCCGACACCGAGGAGCTGATCACCGACCTGTTGGGCGATGACGCCCTGGTGGTGCTGGTGGAGCCCCGCCGGGTCCGCGACCGCGCCGGCGAACTGCTGGACGAGGAGTCGGCCCTGGCGGATGCCCTGGCCTCGACGTGGGGACTCGAGGCCGGCGTCGAAGCGCCACGGCTCCACGTTCCGTTCGACCGCCTGCTGGCGGAGACCGGAGCCGGGGTGGTGTCGCTGGTCCCGACGGCGGAGGGGCCCGATGTCCCCCAGGTGGAGAGCAGGGGCTGGGAGCCGATCCTCGGCGACGGATCCAAACTGGCCGCTCAGATCTCGGGGCTCGTCGGAGCCGGCTACTCGGTGGTGCTCTGCTCCTCCTCGGCGGGGGGGGCCCAGCGCCTGTCCGGCCTCCTGGCCGAAGACGGGGTCATGGTTCCGGTCGCTGGCTCCATCGGATCGAGTGAGCCCGAATCCCCCAAAGGCGCAGCAGGAGTGGTCGACCTGCGTGTCCCGGGCGCCCGCATCGTGGTGGCGGCGGTGGACCGCGGCTTCGTGCTGCCGGGGGCCAAGGTGGCCGTCCTCACCGAGTCCGACGTCACCGGACGTCGTCGTCCCCACCGGCAGGCCCGGACCAGGGCCCGGCCGGTCGACGGGTTCTTCGACGACCTGGCCCCGGGCAGCTACGTGGTCCACCGGCAACACGGCGTGGCCCGCTACGGCGGCATGGTCACCCGGACCATGGGGGGCGCAACCCGCGACTATCTGCTGCTCGAGTACCGCGGTGCGGACAAGCTCTACCTGCCCACCGATCAGATCGAGCTGTTGACCCCGTACGCCGGCGGCGAGTCCCCGACGGTCAGCCGGCTGGGTGGATCCGAATGGCAACGCGCCCGATCCAAGGCCCGGGCGGCAGTGCACGAGGTAGCCGAGGAGCTGGTCGCCCTCTACCGGCGCCGGCTCGAAATCGTCGGCCACGCGTTCGGCCCCGACACTCCGTGGCAGGCCGAGCTCGAGTCCTCCTTCCCGTATGTCGAGACATCCGACCAGCTCCGGGCCATCGAAGACGTGAAAGCCGACATGGAACGGCCGCTACCGATGGACCGGCTGGTGTGCGGCGACGTCGGCTTCGGCAAGACAGAGGTGGCCATCAGGGCCGTGTTCAAGGCCGCCCAGGACGGGTATCAGGCCGCCGTCCTGGTGCCCACCACCCTGCTGGCCAGCCAGCACGCCCAGACCTTCGCCGAGCGGTATGCGCCGTTCCCCCTCCGGGTGGAGCTGCTGAGCCGGTTCCTGACCAACGCCCAGGCCAAGGTGGTGTTGGCCGGCCTGGCCGATGGCTCCGTGGACGTGGTGGTGGGGACCCACCGCCTGCTCGGGGAGGACGTGGCCTTCAAGAAGCTCGGACTGCTGGTGGTCGACGAGGAGCAGCGTTTCGGGGTGGGCCACAAAGAGGCGATCAAGGCCATGACCGATGGCGTCGACGTGCTCACGCTGACCGCCAGCCCCATTCCCCGCACCCTGGAGATGGCCCTGACCGGCATCCGCGACCTCTCGATGGTCAACACCCCGCCGGCAGACCGCCGGCCGATCCTGACCCACGTCGGCGAGTTCGAGGAGGCGGCGGCGTCAGAGGCGATCCGCCGTGAGCTCCTCCGCGAGGGCCAGGTGTTCTACGTGCACAACCGGGTGCGGGACATCGAGGCGGTGGCCGACCGGGTCCATCACATGGCGCCCGAGGCGCGTGTGGCCGTGGCCCACGGGCAGATGGACGAGGGGACCCTCGAGAAGGTGGTGCTCGACTTCTGGGAGGGTGCGTACGACGTGCTCGTCTGCACCACCATCATCGAGTCAGGGATCGACATGCCCATGGTCAACACGCTGGTGGTGGACCGGGCCGACCTGCTGGGGCTGGGCCAGCTCCACCAGCTCCGGGGCCGGGTGGGACGGGCCGGGCAGCGGGCCTACGCCTACCTGTTCCATCCGGTCGACCGGGTGCTGTCGGAGCAGGCCTACGAGCGCCTGCGAACCATCGGGGACCACACCGACCTCGGCTCCGGATTCAAGATCGCGCTGCGCGACCTGCAGATCCGGGGCGCGGGCAACCTGCTGGGGCGCGACCAGTCAGGCCATATCGCCGCCATCGGCTACGACCTCTACGTCCAGATGGTCTCGGAGGCGGTGTCGGAGCTGAAGGGTGAGCCGCGGCCCCAACCGGTGGAGCTCGCCCTCGACCTGCCTGACGCGGCTCACCTGCCCTCGGCCTACGTGCAGGCCGAGGACGTCCGACTCGAGGCCTACCGACGCCTGGCCGGCGTTCGCTCTTTGGACCAGATCGCGGATGTGCGTACCGAGTGGGAGGACCGGTTCGGGCCACTGCCGGGACCGGCCGGGGCGCTGTTGGAGGTGGCCCGCCTCCGCGTGGAGTGCCTGCGGCTCGGGATCACCGACATCTCGGTCACCCTTCCCCGTCCGGGGATGGGCGTCACGGGAGGAGGGTCGGCGTCCAGGGCGACGGTCAAGGTCTCACCCATCTCGCTTCCGGCCTCCGCCGAGGTCCGGCTCCGCCGACTGGCCCCGGGTGGCACCTACCATCCCGATGTCCATCGACTGGTTCTGCCCATGGCCGCACCCCCCGGCTCCGGTGACTACGCCCAGGGCCTGGTGGAGCTGCTGACCAAGCTGGTCCCGGCGGAGTCCGTCACGGCGCCGATACCGGGTGGGTCGACGGAAGCCGGCAAGGCCCAACCGGTAGCATCGCCGCCGTGAAGCGCCAACTCTCGGGGGCAGTCGCCGCCGTCACCGTCGTCGCCGTCGGGGCGCTGGCCACGGCCTGCGACGTGACCCCGCCGGCCGCCTCGGCCAACGGGACCCCGATCTCCACGGGCACACTCAACACCCAACTCCACACGCTGCAGGCCACGGCGGCCGGCGGCTGTCTGCTCCAACTGCAGAACGCCCAACTGACCACCCTGTCCGCGGTGGGAGCCGGCGGCACCGGCACGTACAGGATGGCATTTGCCGACAGCGTGCTCAACAACCAGGTGGGAGACCTCCTGGCCGAGCAGTACGCCATGTCCAAGGGAATCACCGTGTCGACCTCCGATCTGAAGACCGCCACATCCGACTTCCAGTCGACCCTCAATGGGGAGATCAGTGCCGAGGTGCAGCAGGCGGGGTCGGCGGGGACCACCTCCTCCTGCCTGGACGCCAGCGGGGCGACGATCAGCGGCGCCCAGCTTCTGTCCGGGCTGCCGGACCAGGTGCGCACGGCACAGATCCGCAATGAGGCCGTCGACGAGAAGTTGCTGGCCAGGGGAGCCGACCTTTCCGACAGCGCGGTGGCCGCCTATTACGCTGCCAACCAACCGCTGTTCACCGCCGAGTGCGTGGGTGTGATCGCCACCGACACCCAGGCCCACGCCAATCAGCTGATCGCCCAATTGAACGGCGGAGCAGCCTTTGCCGACGTGGCCAGGGCGAGCTCGCTCGACTCCCAGACGGCCGCCAACGGCGGAGCCTTGGGATGCAATTACACCAAGGCACGGGTCGAACAAGCGCTGCGGCAGTCGTCGATCGCGGTGGGGAAGCCGCTGGCAGCGGTACAGGACTCGGCCAGCGGGGAGTGGATCATCTACGAGGTCACCAACGAGGCGGTCGAGCCGTTGTCGGCCGCCGCTCCCGTAGCGCGGCGGGAGCTGCTCCAGGCCACCGCCAATGTCACCCGGGTGAGCAGGGAGATCGTGGCCTTCGCCCGGCACTCAGACGTCTCCATCGACCCGCGCTACGGGAGCTGGAAGTCCCTCGTCGTCGTGGCGCCGGTCGCCCCGCCCGAGCAGTACCTCCTGGCCTCGGCGTCGGGCAACCCCACGGCCGCCACCGGTTCGTCCGGCAACCTCAACGGAGTCCATGCCGGCGGGACCGGCTCGACCGGCGGGACCTGATCCCGCCACCGATGAGTGCGGGCAAGGTGGCGGGCCAACGGTATCCCCCGCAGATCGACGTGGTGGGGCTGGGACCGGCCGGGCCCGAGCTGATCACGGCCGGAGCCCAGGCCCTGATGGACGCAGCCCCGGCCCTCTTCCTCCGCACCCGGCGTCATCCCTCGGCAGCCGGCTTCCCCGAGGCCGACACCTTCGACCACCTCTATGAGCACGGCGAGACGTTCGAGGAGGTCTACTGCGCCATCGTCAGCGATCTCGTCGTGGCCGCCACCCGGAATCAAAGGGTTGTCTACGCCGTGCCGGGTTCGCCCTTGGTGGCCGAACGGACCGTCACCTTGTTGCGGGAGCACCCGGCGGTGGCGAGCGGCGAAATGACCCTGACCGTGCACCCGTCGGTGTCGTTCGTCGATCTGGCCTTTGCCCGGCTCGGAGTCGACCCCCTCACTTCGGGGGTCCGGATCATCGACGCGGAGTCCTTCGCCATCGACGCGGCCGGGGAGCGTGGGCCCCTGCTGGTGGCCCAGTGTTGGAGCAGGGCGGTGCTGTCTGACATCAAGCTGGCCGCTGAGATTCCATCTGGGGAAACGGTGACCGTCCTCCACCACCTGGGACTGGACGACGAGGTGGTGCGGGAGCTCGAGTGGGAAGACCTCGATCGATCCTTCGCCCCGGACCACTTGACTTCGCTGTGGATCCCCCATGTTGCCGCCCCCGTGGCGGCGGAGTTGGTGCGACTGGACGAGCTGGTCCATCTGTTGCGCCAGCGGTGCCCGTGGGACCGCGAGCAGACCCATGGCTCCCTCGCCCGTCACCTCCTCGAGGAGTCGTATGAGGTGCTCGAGGCCATCGATGCGCTCGCCGCTCTCGACGCGGAAGCCGATGCGGCCGGGGATGGGCGCCATGACGTCGCCGCCCTCAGCCCGGGGACGGGTGCCGAGGAACGTGCCGTGGCGGACCTCGAGGAAGAGCTCGGCGACCTTCTGTTTCAGGTGTACTTCCACGCCACGCTGGCCGCCGAGGCCGGGCGGTTCACCCTCGCCGACGTGGCCCGCGGTGTGCACGACAAGCTCGTGTCCCGCCACCCCCATGTGTTCGGCGCCGTCTCCGTGGAGACTGGCGAGGATGTGGCCACCAACTGGGAGGCGCTGAAGAAGTCGGAGAAGAACCGGTCCAGCGTGACCGAAGGAATTCCGGCCGCCCTCCCCGCCCTGGCCCTGGCGGCCAAGTTGCAGCGGAAGGCACTGGCCATCGGGATGGCGCTCCCAACGGTGGCCGAGGAGGCCATTCGGGTGGCCGAGGGAGTCTCGAGCCTGGGTAGGCCGGACGCCGAGGCTGACCGTGCGGAGGGGCAACCTCACGGCCGGGTCACCGATGGCGTCGGGGGCCGCGCCGACCATTCGGCCGAGCTCGGGGAGCTCCTGTTCTCACTGGCCAATGTGGCCCGGGTCCTGGGGGTGGATCCGGAGACCGCTCTGCGATCCAGAGCGGCCACCTTCCGGACGGCGGTCGAGAAGTCGGGTTGACGCATTTCGACGACCTCTCGGCGTCGCCCGCCAGCCGTCAGTGGTGGGCGGCGAATTCCCAGGTCCCGGCCATCCTGGATGGTAACTTTTCTCACACCGGCAACAGGAGTGACTACGCACAGTGAGCTTCATCGAACAGGTCATCGGTCGCGAGGTCCTCGACTCGCGGGGCAATCCCACCATCGAGGTCGAGGTCCTGCTCGACTCGGGAGCGGTCGGGCGGGCCATCGTGCCCTCGGGAGCCTCGACCGGCTCGTTCGAGGCGGTGGAGCTCCGCGACGGAGGGGATCGCTACCTGGGCAAGGGAGTGCTCGACGCGGTGGCCAACGTCAACGGCGAGATCGCCGACATTCTCAACGGGGCGGATGCCCTCGACCAGCGGGGCGTGGACCTCGCCCTCATCGATGCCGACGGAACGCCCAACAAGGGGCGGCTGGGGGCCAACGCCATCCTGGGGGTGTCCCTGGCCACGGCCAAGGCTGCGGCCGACGAACTGGGCATCCCCCTGTTCCGTTATGTCGGCGGTGCGAACGCCCACGTGCTCCCGGTTCCGATGATGAACGTGGTCAACGGGGGCATGCACGCCGACAACTCCATCGATCTGCAGGAATTCATGATCATGCCGGTCGGCGCGGCATCATTCTCCGAGGCAATGCGCTGGGGCGTGGAGACCTATCACTCATTGGCCCGCGTCTTGAAGGTGAGGGGCCTGTCCACCACGGTCGGTGACGAGGGTGGCTTCGCACCGAATCTCTCCTCCAACGAGGAAGCGGTCCGCATTCTGGTGGAGGCCATCGAGGCGGCGGGGCGGGTTCCCGGCGACGACATCGCCATCGCCATGGATCCCGCCAGTAGCGAGCTGTACAAGGACGGGAACTATGTGTTGGCCGGCGAGGGGCGGACGCTTTCGTCAGCGGAGATGGTGGCTTACTGGGTGGACCTGGTCGGCCGGTACCCGATCGTGTCCATTGAGGACGGAATGGCCGAGGACGACTGGGACGGGTGGGCTGAGCTGACCCAGGCCCTCGGCAGCACGGTCCAACTGGTGGGGGACGATCTCTTCGTCACCAACGAGGAGCGCCTGCGTCGCGGCATCGATTCCGGGACGGCCAATGCCGTGCTCATCAAGGTCAACCAGATCGGTTCCCTCACCGAGACGCTCGGGACCATGGCGCTGGCCACCCGGTCCGCGTACGCCTGCGTCATGTCGCACCGCTCGGGTGAGACGGAGGACACCACTATCGCTGATCTGGCCGTGGCCACCAACTGCGGTCAGATCAAGACGGGGGCGCCGGCCCGGTCCGATCGGGTGGCCAAGTACAACCAGCTATTGCGCATCGAAGAGGCGCTCGGCGAGACAGCCGCATTCCGGGGCGGCAGCGGACTGGCGGCTTGGAGCGGAGCGTCGTGAGCGGTCGCCTTCATGCCCGGCCCAGGGGCGCAAAGAGCGTCAGGGGTGCCGCCAAACCGGCGAGGGCTCCCCGGGTGTTCGGCCCAGCCAGCGACCCCGCCGTGGCGGAGCGGATGAGGATCGCCGCTCTGGTCAACGCGGCCAAGCAGCCATCGCCGGCCAGGGGGGCCAGGGATTCCGCCAAGCGACCCAAGGTGGCGGCCAAGCGGCCCAAGGTGGCGGCGGAGAAATCAACTACAGCGAAGAAGCCATCGACAGCGGAGAAGCCATCCAGAACACAGAACGAGCGCCGACCCAAACAGCCGGCGAGACCGAAGGCTGCCTCGCGCAGGGGCAAAGCGGGAGACTCGTCCCCGGGGTCCGGAACAGCCCAGGCCACGGCACTCAACCGACGACGTCGCATTCCCATGGCTCTGGCCGCGCTGTTCTCCGTCGTCGTACTGGCCACCAGCTTCCCTCTGGGCGGCCTGCTGTCCCAGCACCACCAACTGGCAGCTGCCGCCGACCAGCTCCACCGCCTCCGGAGTGCCAACACGTTGTTGGCCGAGCAGAAGCGGCAGCTGGATTCCAATGCGGCCATCCAACGGTTGGCCCGGGCGGACTACCAGTTGGTGTCGCCCGGCCAGACCCTCTACGACGTGCTGCCCCCCAGCCGTGGGTCGGCCGCCGCCTCCCGCGGGGCGCCCACCGTGGGCGACCCGGGGACGCAGCCGCCGGTGGCACCAGCCAACGCCCCGGACATGTCGCCAGACCCCAGCCTGACCCAACAGTCCTCTACGAGCGGCTCGGGCTCCTCAGCCACTCCGGCCGGGAGCGCCGTTGCTCCGCAGTCCGGCTCTGGCGGCTCTTCCTCCACCGACCGATCCGGCAGGGTGGTGAGCCCGTCGAGCTTCTGGTCCCGGGTGGTCAACTCGCTCGAATTCTGGAATTGACCCCGCATCCCGAGGCAGGCGTTGGGGGGAAGGTCGGCTCGGATCCGGACGTCATCGCCGTTGCCGAGCTGTTGGGTCGTGAGCCGGCAGGCGAGTTCGAGGTCGTGGTCCGCAGTGACGAAGGGGCCCCAGCGGTCATCGAGAACACCCCCTTCCTGTTCGATGGCACGCCGATGCCCACCCGCTACTGGCTGATCGACCCCTGTCTCCGGGAGGCAGTGAGCAGGCTCGAGTCGACCGGAGGGGTTCGCCAGGCCGAGGCGGCCGTGCCCGTCGAGCAGGTGGCGGCGGCCCACCTCCGTTACGCCGCAGAGCGGGACTCGCTGGTGGGCGCAGACCATCAGGGTCCGAAGCCCTCCGGCGGCGTCGGCGGAACCAGACAGGGGGTCAAATGCCTGCACGCCCATCTGGCCTGGTGGCTGGCAGGCGGCGACGATCCGGTCGGGGAGTGGACGGCGCAACGGATCGGGCTCCACCCGTCGTAGCAGGCGCAACCGTCGCACAGATCCAGCTGCTGCTTGTGGCCCTGTTTGTCGTTTGCCCAGGTGATGGGTAGTCTGGCGCCGGTGGGGCTGCGCTGGAACAGGGACGTCACCGTCCTCGGGGGCTGCGGCCACGTCGGGCTACCCCTTGGTCTGGCGTTCGCTGATTCGGGTCAGCAGGTAACCCTGTACGACACTAATCTGGCCGCCGTCGATCGGGTGCGGTCGGGGAAGATGCCCCACCTGGAGCCGGGCGCCCCTGAGGTCTTGCGCCGAACGTTGGAGTCCGGCGCGTTGGCCGCCTCGACCGATCCGTCCACCATCGGAGCCAGCGAACATCTGGTCGTGGTCATCGGCACTCCGGTCGACGAGCACCTCAACCCCGACCCCCAGGCCGTGGTGAACGCGCTCGAGGCCGTGTCGGACGAACTGGTCGATGGGCAGATCCTCATCCTGCGCAGCACAGTCTTCCCTGGCGTCACCCGCTTGGTTGAGCGGCTCATCGGTCGATTGGGCAAGTCGATCGACGTCGCCTTCTGCCCCGAGCGGATCGCCGAGGGCAAGGCGATGGAAGAGCTGTATACCTTGCCCCAGATCGTGGCGGCCCGGACCGATCGTGCCTATGACCGGGCTGCATCGCTCTTCGGGCATCTGACCGGGACCATGGTGCGGGTGGAGCCGGAAGAGGCTGAGCTGGCCAAGCTCTTCACCAACTCCTACCGCTACATCAAGTTCGCCGCCGCCAATCAGCTGTACATGATGGCCAACGATTTCGGTCTTGACTATGAACGCATACGTGCCGCGGTGATCGAGGACTATCCCCGTGCCGCCGACCTGCCAGGCCCGGGATTCGCCGCCGGGCCCTGCCTCTTGAAGGACACCATGCAGTTGGCCGCATTCAACAACAACAACTTCGCCCTGGGCCAGGCCAGCATGCAGATCAACGAAGGCCTGCCCCTGTACCTCGTGTCGAGGATGGCGGCGCGGTTTGACCTCGACTCCATGACCGTGGGCATCCTGGGCATGGCGTTCAAGGGGGAGTCCGACGACAATCGCTCGAGCCTCTCCTACAAGCTGAAGCGCGTGCTCAAGGTCCGGGCCGCAGGTGTGCTGACCACCGATCCGTTCGTCACTGTGGACGACAGCCTGTCACCGCTGGAGCTGGTCCTCGAGCAGGCGGACCTCGTCGTCATCGGGGCACCCCACCGGGCCTATGCCGATGTGGCCATCCGTCAGCCAGTGGTGGATATCTGGAACCTTCGTGGCCAGGGCGTGGTGACGTGAAACCCCGGGTGTCCATCGTCATCCCGGCCTACAACGAGGACTCTGAGATCGAGGACGTCCTTGGCCGGTTGTCCGAGGCGGTGCAACTGCCACACGAGATCCTGGTGGTGGTGGACTCGGTCGATGACTCCACGATCGGCCCGGTCGAGAAGTACGCACGACAGGACCCGACCGCCTCGGTGATCGTCAACGACGTCGGTCCTGGACCGGCCCAGGCCATCGGCTACGGCATCGACCGGGCGGCGGCCGACGTGGTGGTCGTGACCATGGCCGATGGATGTGACGACCCCCAACAGATCGACCAACTGGTGCGCCTGGTCGAGCGGGGTGTGGTCATTGCCGCTGCTTCGAGGTACTCGAGGGGCGGCCAGCAAGTCGGCGGTCCGTTCCTCAAGGGTTTGTTGTCCCGTCTGGCCGGACTCTCGCTGTGGGGGCTGGCCCGGGTTGGTACCCGGGACGCCACCAATTCCTTCAAGGCGTACGACGTGGACTTCGTTCGACAGGTGGGAGTCGCCTCGACTGCCGGATTCGAGATCGGCATCGAACTGGTGGCTAAAGCTCGCCGGGCCCGCTTGCCTGTCGCCGAAATTCCCACCATCTGGCTCGAACGCCATCAGGGCATGTCAAACTTCAAGCTCGTAAGCTGGCTTCCGCACTATCTACGCTGGTGGTGGTTCGCCTTCGGGTCTCGCCTCCCGGTCGAAGAGATCCGCGCCGTCGCCGATCGGAGAGGACAACCATGAGCACCGTACTCGTCACGGGATCGGCCGGCTTCATCGGCGGCTACGTGGTCAAGGAACTCCTCGACGACGGCCACAGCGTGGTCGGGATCGACAACTACTCGAAGTACGGGCCGGTCAGACGATCCTACGACGACCACCCGTCCTACCGCTTCATCGAGGGCGACGCCCGGGACGTAGGACTCCTCACGGGCGAGTTGGCCGAGTGTGACCACTTCATCGCCGGGGCCGCCCTGATCGGCGGCATCTCCTACTTCCACACCTATCCGTACGACCTGTTGGCCACCAACGAGCGGATCACCGCCTCGTCATGCGACGCGGCCATCAAGGCTCATGAGCAGGGTCGGCTCGAGAAGGTCACCTATCTGAGCTCGTCGATGGTCTTCGAGTCGGCAGACACCTGGCCGTCCCACGAGGGCCAAGAACATGAAGTGCCACCGCCTGTGTCCTCCTACGGCTTTCAGAAGCTGGCCGTGGAGTACTTCGCCCGCGCCGCCTTCGATCAGTACGGACTGCCGTTCACCATCGTGCGCCCTTTCAACTGCGTGGGCATCGGCGAGCGGCGGGCCCTCGGGGATGTCGAGATCCTGAGCGGCAACGTGAGCCTGGCCATGAGCCACGTGGTGCCCGACCTGGTGCAGAAGGTCCTGAAGGGTCAGGATCCGCTGCACATCCTGGGCGACGGCACCCAGGTCCGCCACTACACGTACGGCGCCGACCTGGCCGAGGGCATCGTGGCCGCCATGGAGCACCCAGACGCCCTCAATGAGGACTTCAACCTGTCGACCGCCGAGTCGACCACCGTGCTGGAGCTGGCGCAGGCCATCTGGCTGGCCATCAAGGGCCCGGACGTACCGTTCCACTGGGTTTCCGATCCTCCGTTCCAACACGACGTCAACCGGCGTGTGCCCTCGACCGAGAAGGCCAAGCGGATCCTCGGCTACGAGGCCACCACCAGTCTCGAGAGGATCCTGCAGGACGTGGTGCCCTGGATCGAGAAGGCGGTGGCGGACGGCACCATCTGACGATCCCACAGTCACCCTTCCGCTGGTGTCATCCACGGCAGGCCGTGGTAGCAAGGGGGCATGGAGTCCGAGGGCCCTGTTGCCGCCATTGATTGTGGGACCAACTCCACGCGCCTCCTGATCGCAGATGCCAGCGGCAGGCCACTCGAGCGCCACACCCAGATCACCAGGCTGGGCGAAGCCGTCGACGCCACGGGAGAGCTTTCAGCCGATGCCATCGAGCGGTGCGTCTGGGTCCTGACCGAGTATCGACACCTCATGGACGGATTGGGCGTGCTCCGGGGCCGGTTGGTGGCTACATCGGCCGTGCGTGACGCCTCGAATGGCGAAGATTTCCTCCACGCTGCCAGCGAGGTGACCGGCCTGTCGCCGGAGCTGCTGACGGGAACCGAGGAAGGCAGGCTGTCCATGGCTGGGGCCATCTCCGATCTCGACCCGACTGACGGGCCGTTCCTGATCCTGGATATCGGTGGGGGATCCACGGAACTGATCACCGGATCGGGGCCCGATGACCCCGATCTCTCCGCCGTGTCCCTGCAGCTCGGCTGTGTGCGGGTGACGGAGCGCTACCTGTTGTCGGATCCACCCACCCCAGCGGAGCTGGACGACGCCGAAGCCATGATCAACGGGCTACTGGACCAGGCCGCCAGTGAGAATCCGCAGTTGCTGGCCGCTCACCGCCTGGTCGGACTGGCCGGCACGATCACCACCCTGGCCTCGTTGCAGCTGGGACTCGACGTGTATGACCGCGACCGGATCCACCATGCCGTGCTCTCGGCCGATGATGTCCACAAGTGGTGCCGGACCCTGGCCTCGGAGGATCGTTCGGCCCGCCTCGACCGTGCCGGCATGGTGCCCGGTCGCGAAGATGTGATCGTGGCTGGGGCGATGATCCTGGAGGCGGCGATGAGCCGATTCGAATTTGATCAGTGCCTCGTATCGGAGGCGGACATCCTCGACGGAATGGTGGTCAGCTTGCTCGTCCGTTGACGAGCTACCTGATTTCGCCGGTCCAGCCTTCAGGTTGTGCCGCCCTCTGTCATGACTTTCTCGCAATGACGAGGAACTGTTTCCCAAGAATCCTCCACGCCGGGCGCATCCTCAAGTAGGCCCGAGTGAACAGGGGGGATTTCGGCAACATGCTGCGAAAGGAAAATGGCAAGAACCTCGGAATCACATCCTCGATCGTAAAGCCTGCGGCGTAGAGATGCTCTGCTACCGACACGTGCGACAGGGCGAGAACGTGATCAGCACAGTCAAAATACTCTCGGCCACAGTATTTGAAGTTAGGACCGCAAATTGCGATCCGTCCGTTGCTTGTCAGCGATCCACGCATCAGGATCAGGAATCTCGCAATGTCTTCCAGAGTGTGCAGGTGCTCAAGGAAGTTCGACACGAAGACGCCGTCGAAATAGTCAGGAGGAAGTTCCGCATCGAAGACATCGCTGGTGATCGCTTTTATCTCAGGATGACGGAAGGCAGAGTTGTCGACTTGATCGATGCTCCACCGCTCTGCCTCCGGAACAGAGTTGAGAAACTCACAGCGGCCCGATGACGGATCAAGGATTCGTTGCGGCCGACCCAGTCTGTCGTAGATGTACTTGCCGATCTCATTCCAGACTGCCTGCCGACTGGGCTGGTCGATGTACCGGAATCGGTATTCGTACAGACGCTGATAGTTGATCGAAGATGCCATGGTTCCTTCTTATCAGTGATGCTCAGGTGACGTGTCGGAGGACCGTCATCGGCTCTCCCCGACTGGCGCATCCAACCGTGGTGAGGCCCGGATCCACATGTCCCCCACCGGCACATTCGGGCGTGGTGCGTCCTGAAAGGGGAGTGATGACGATGTAGAAGATCGCCAGCGCG
>JADMIJ010000247.1 GCA_015478655.1 Acidimicrobiales bacterium
CCTACCAGCTGGGGGCGGTGGGCGTGGGGGCCACCATCTACTTCGGCTCGGACGAGAGCGACCGGCAGCTGGGCGAGGTATCGACCGCCTTCCACGAGGCCCACGACCTCGGCATGTTCACGGTCCTGTGGTGCTACATGCGAAACGCCGCCTTCAAGACGGCCGAGGCCGACTACCACGTGGCGGCCGACCTCACCGGGCAGGCCAACCACCTCGGGGTGACCATCGAGGCCGACCTCATCAAGCAGAAGCAGCCGGAGAACAACGGCGGCTACAACGCCCTGCAATTCGGGAAGACCGATCCGCTCGTCTACGAGCAGCTGACCACCGACCATCCCATCGACCTCACCCGCTGGCAGGTCGTCAACTGCTACGCCGGCCGCATCGGGCTCATCAACTCGGGGGGCGAGTCGAAGGGATCGGGGGATCTCGCCCAGGCGGTGCGGACGGCGGTCATCAACAAGCGGGCCGGCGGGACGGGCCTGATCGTCGGCCGCAAGGCCTTCCAGCGTCCCCTGGCCGAGGGAGTCGAGCTGGTGCAGGCCGTGCAGGACGTCTTCCTCGACACCTCGGTCACCGTCGCCTGACCCTGGTTACCTGCTCGGCGGCCCTGGGCGGACCAGGAGGGTCCGTCGGCTCTGTGGCACCCCGGGGCTATGCTCGGCGATGAAGACACCCGACTGCGGGGTTCCTTTCTGGCGGGGGAATCGGGCCCTGCCCAGAGACGGAGGACCCGTGTCCACCGCGACCGAAAACGAGCCGACGCAGCTCGACCGTGTGGTGATCCGCTTCGCCGGCGACTCCGGCGACGGGATGCAGCTGACCGGCACGCAGTTCACCGAGGTGAGCTCGCTCTTCGGGAACGACACCGCCACCCTGCCGGACTTCCCGGCGGAGATCCGCGCTCCGGCGGGCACGCTGGCCGGGGTGTCGGCCTTCCAGGTCCACATCTCCGACCACGACATCCTGACCCCGGGAGACGCCCCCAACGTGCTGGTGGCCATGAACCCGGCGGCCCTGCGGGCCAACGTGGGGCTGGTCGCCCCCGGAGGAACGATCATCGTCAACATCGACGCCTTCGAGGAGCGGGCGCTGGCCAAGGCGGGCTACAGCGCCAACCCCCTGGAGGACGGCAGCCTCAGCACCTTCACCGTCTACGAGGTCCCGATGACCTCACTCACCATGCAGGTGGGCAAGGACGCCGGGGTCAGACCCCGAGATGCGGAACGGTCGAAGAACTTCTTCGCCCTGGGTCTCGCCTCGTGGCTGTACAGCCGCCCGGTGGAGCCCACCCTCGCCTGGATCGAGAAGCGCTTCGCCGGCAAGCCCCAGATCCTCGACGTGAACGCCCGGGCCTACAAGGCGGGCTACAACTTCGGCGAGACGGCCGAGCTGTTCGAATCGAGCTACCAGGTCCGCCCGGCCCACCATGCCCCTGGCCTCTACACCAACGTGACGGGGAACACGGCGCTCGCCTGGGGACTCATCGCCGCCGCCCACCAGGCGTCGCTCCCCCTCTTCCTCGGCTCGTACCCGATCACTCCCGCCTCCGACATCCTCCACGAGCTGTCCAAGCA
>JADMIJ010000101.1 GCA_015478655.1 Acidimicrobiales bacterium
ACCCAAGAGCGTGCAGTCCGACGTGGGCCACCACGCCCGTCCCACCGGGTTCCACGATGACGCGACGGGTGCTGTTACCGTTCACTTTGGAAGTGCCCTTCTGCTGGGTGATTCTGTTGCCTCGAGAACAACAGTTTCCCCTACTGGAAGGGCTTTTCCGCGGACGCGCGCTGGTCAGGTCAAATGCCCGCGTGAAGAGGCGGGGGTAATCGGATCAGGCGTTTCCGGAGCAGCGACCACAAGTGCCGGCGCTCAGCACGGACAGGGGCTGTTCTCGGGCCAACGGTGGGGTAGCAACGTCTCTTCGGCCGGATCAGGTCACGCTTTGGTGCCCAGATCACCCAGTCTGCAGGTGGTGGCCTCGGGGCTCAATCAGCCTCACCACCTCACCGTCGGGCCCGATGGGAATCTCTACGTGGCCGAGGCCGGCGACGGCGTGGTGGGTGCCGGGTGCCTTACGGGAGCCGAGGCGGCCTGTGCCAACAACTCGGGAACCATCGACCGGATCACTCCTCAGGGATCGGTGACCCATGTGGTCACGGGACTGCCATCAGTGGGCAATCCCGGGGGCGGGTCCGCCAGCGCCGGGGCGGCCGGGGTGCAGGTCCTGAACGGCAAGATCTACGGCGTCATCCAGAACCAGAACATCGATCCGACGACGGGTCAGCAGACCTACGGCCCGGCGGGCGCCCTGCTGGGTGACCTGGTCAGCGCCCCCCTGAGCGGCGGGACGGCCACCTCGGTGGCCAGCTTCGGCCCTTATGAAGCGGCCAACAATCCGGACCAAGGGGCCGGAAGCGGTCCTGGCGACCCCGCCATCGACAGCGATCCGTACAACGTGGTGGCGTACAACGGCGGGTTGGCCGTGGCCGACGCCGCCGCCAATGACGTCCTGTTCGTCAACCCCGCCGGGCAGATCTCGACGCTGGCCGTGCTCCCACTCATATCGGAGCCGACGTCCGGTGGCCCGGTCATGGCCCAGCCGGTCCCCACCTCGTTGGCCGTCGGGCCGGACGGGGCGCTCTACGTCGGTGAGCTGGGCGGAGTCGGAGGCCCGGGCACCGGAAACGATGTCGGTGACGCCAACGTGTACCGCATCATGCCCGGACAGGCGCCGACCGTCTATGCCAGTGGCCTCACCATGATCGGGAGCATCGCCTTCGACCAGGCCGGCAGGCTACTGGTCCTGGAGATCGACACCGCGGGCATCCTTGACCCTGCCGCCATGGGTCCGGGGCTACCCGCCCCTGGGGCGATCATCCGGATCAACGCCGACGGTAGTCGGACCACCCTGGCCAGCGCCGGGCTCGAGTTCCCGCTGGGCATGACGGTGGCCAGGGACGGCTCGGTGTACGCCTCCAACTTCGGGGTCATCCCGGCCACGGGGCCATTCCCGGGTGTTAGCGGCCAGGTAGTCCGGGTCTCCGATCCCGCCCCGGCCGGGCAGCTGGGGGCCAACCTGGGCGGTTACCGCCTGGCGGCCTCTGACGGGGGTGTGTTCACCTTCGGCGCCTTCGGCTTCTACGGGTCCCAAGGCGGCTCGCCGCTCAACATGCCCGTTGTGAGCGTCGCATCCAACCCAGTTGGTCCCGGCTACTGGCTGGTGGCGTCGGATGGTGGGGTGTTCACCTTCGGAACGTCGGGATTCTATGGATCCTTGGGTGGAAGCCACCTCAATGCGCCCATTGTGGGCATCACCCCGACTCCGGACGGACGAGGATATTTCCTCGTCGCTGCTGATGGCGGCGTCTTCACCTACGGTGATGCCACGTTCCACGGATCAATGGGCGGAACTCATCTCAACGCGCCCATTGTCGGGATCTCCGCCACCCCCAGCGGAGGCGGATACGACCTCCTCGCAGCTGACGGCGGCGTGTTCACCTTCGGTGACGCCACGTATCATGGCTCGATGGGCGGTACTCATCTCAATAAGCCCATCGTCGGCGGGTCGACAACCCCAACTGGAGGTGGATACGACCTGGTGGCATCCGACGGAGGGGTCTTCACCTTCGGTGACGCCACGTATCATGGCTCAACGGGCGGTACCCACCTCAATGCTGCTGTCGTCGGCATACAAATCACACCGGACAACGGTGGCTACCTCTTGGCCGCGGCCGATGGTGGCATATTCACCTTCGGCGACGCCACCTACGCCGGATCTCTCGGAGGCCAAAAGCTCAATCGTCCGATCATCGGGATCGGCTGATCCTTGGGCGGTCCAGAACTCAAAGGTACCCCTGGTCCCGGCTGACCACGGTACCGAGTCGCACCAAACCGAGAAGGACCACGACCACCGGTACCGGAGATCGTTGCGATCGCACAGCAATGGGAACCGACGATGGAGCGCCCTAGGTCCTGATCCCAAAGACTGTCCCCGGATGACGGCCGGTCAGAAGTTCGAACGGCCCCGGTCAAAGGTGCCGCGTTCAAGCGGCCAACCCTGCACCGGCCGCGCCCATCAGGAAGAGGAAGTTGTCGACGTAGAACTGTCGGCGTACATCCTCACCAGCGTCCCCCAAGGACGCCTCGAATCGCTCGACCGGCTTGCGCCCCCCCTCGACGTGCGGATAGTCCGACGAGAACATCACGAGGTCCGAACCCCCCTGGTCCACGATCCACCCAACGTCCTCGGTCGGATAAGGAGTGAAGCGAACCTGGCGATGCACGTAGTCGGTCGGACGGAGCGAAAGTGCCTGCAGTCGCTCCTCATGGCGATGGAAGGCCTCGAAGGCTGACTCCATCTGACGCAGCCAGGACGGCACCCAGATGGCGCCCTGTTCGATGACCCCGATGCGCAGCCTGGGGAAGCGCTCGAGGACACCGTCGAAAATCAATGTGGCCAGCGTCTGGGCGGGCGGAACGGGTATGCCCATGTAGTCGACAGAGCGGAAGTTCTCGTCACCTCCGTGAAAGTCATGCGGCACGGGAAGACCGTTGACGAAATAGTTCGGACTGATCAGCTCGCCCGTGCCTCCCACATGGAACACGATGGGGATCCCCGCCTCTTCAGCCTGGGCCCACACCCCGAATAGGTCCCGATGGCTCGGTGAGAATGCGGGAGGACACCCCGATGCCACCAGCAACGCGGCCGCACCTTGTGCCAGCGCTTCACTGGCTGCCTGGATCGCTCGGACGGGATCGACCAAAGGGACGTAGCACGAGGGAAGGAGCCGGGGATCGACCGAGCAGAACTCGAGCATCCCTCGGTTATGCGCTCGAGCGGCCGCGTAGGCGAGTTCCACATCGCCCTTGTGCTCGAAGTCGTGCAATCGACCGTTGTGAAACGTATTGAAGATCAATTGGCTGCTGAACCCGAGCAAGTCCAGTGCCCGAGGCCGATCTTCGGCGATGAACCCCCCGGTGGCCGCGAAGTTCTTTCGCTGCATGATCTCGGCTTCCTCGTCGGCCCGATACTCCTCGGTGCCAAGGCGCTCTCGCAACCGCTCGAAGGACGCCAGCAGGTCGCGTTGCTGCTCCTCAGGGCTTCCCGTCTGGCGCAATTCGTTCCCGCTCGGGTACTGCAGCACGGGTACCGGTCGCGGAAGGCGGCCTCGGCATGGTCGCGCAGCCACGTGGGCGTCTCCATCAGATGGGCGTCGGCGTCGTGGACGATCCGACCTTCGCAGTACGGCATCAAACCCCCTCTCGCTGTACTGAGTATTCCAGGCCGAAGGGGCAATGGCTATCGGATGGAGCGTCGGCCGGTTCCAATCGCCTGCCGCAGCCTTACGGCCCGCCGTGGGCCACTGATCAGGCTAGGGGCTCTGCGTCGGGCGAAGCCGCTCCGGAAAACCGGTCGGCACCCATGCACCAGTCCGTACCTCGCAGGAGGACCGATGCCTTCAGATTTGCCCCGGATGAGCGCCAACCCGTTCCAGACGTCGCCGTCGGGGACACGCTCAGATTTCGTCGACCGACCTCGGCGTGCGAAGGATCATGACCGAGGCCGCGAACAGAAGCCCGGCGCCGATCACGGTGAGGATGAAATGCCACCAGCTCCAGCTGAATTGCCTCTGGACGGCCACTGCGCCTGAGGTGGCGCAGCCTTGGAACTTCGGACATGTGGTTGTCGACGGTATGGAGGCTATGACGGTACTGGTGAACCGGGTGATGGTCCAGAGCACCCACATGGCCCACAAGCCCACAACGACGACAACTCGCAACGGCTGATTACGAATCCCCACGGTCACAAGTCTGCCAGGTTCGGAACGGTCACTGACCATCGGGCAGGCCGGGGTAGAAGCCGCGAACAGCGGAGCGGCGAGATTGGCTTCATGAACCGCTCATGCGATGCACGCTGCGAAAACAGCGCCGATTGTGACGACGGGGCGCCAGTGACGGCAGGCCTACGCACCCGATCCGAGCCGACATCTGCCAATCGACCTGCTTCGCATCTGGTCGGGCCGTGCCCGACCAGATGCGAAACGACCCAGTCAGTCGAATCCGTAGAAGGGAGCACCGAATGAGAAGATGCCGCCGTCTGAGCCAACCAGCCAATAGCCCCCGGTGGCGTTGTCGGCGGCCATCCCCACGATGGGCGCGACCAGGGTGAGGCCTCCGGTCGAACCGTGGAAGGCGGCGTCACCGTAGGCGAAGATCCCTCCATCGGAGGCGACGAACCAGTAGCCGAGCCCACTCTGGGTGCTGGTCATGCCGTTGACGGGCCGGTTGAGGACGATGCTGCCGGTGGACCCGAAGAACGGTGCTCCGAAGGCGAAGATGCCACCGTCAGAGGCCACGAGCCAGTAGCCGCCCGTTGCGAAGTCCGAGCTGATGCCGACCACCGGCTTGTTGAGAGGCTTGCCTCCCATCGAGCCCTGGAAAGCGGCGTCGCCGAAGGCGAAGATGCCACCGTCAGAGGCCACGAGCCAGTAGCCCATGCCACTCTTCGTCGGGGCAATGTCCACCACGGGAGCGTTGAGCGTCTTTCCTCCCATGGATCCGAAGAATCCCGCATCGCCGAAGGTGAAAGTCCCACCGTCGGCGGCCACCAGCCAGTAGCCCTTGCCGTCCGCCGTGGCGACGATGTGGCTGATGGGTGCGTTCAACACGTGACCAGCCATCGAGCCGTAGCTGACGGCAGCGCCGTGGGGAGCGACCCCACCTTGGGCATTGGTCAGCCAGTAGCCGGAGCCGTCAGGAAGCGAAGCCATGCCCGTCACCGGACCCGGCAGTGTGCCAGATGGGCTGGATGACGGCGGCGGAGGCGGCGGCGACATTGGGGTGACTGCGTTCGATGCCCCCGATGGAGGGCTGGTTCCCCCGCTGTTGGCGGCCGTGACGGTGAAGGTATACGAGGTGCCGTTGGTCAGGCCTGACACCACGGCCGATGTTGCGCCCAGACCAGCTGTGGCCTGGAACACACCAGGTGTCGACGTGACCGTGTACGTGGTGGCGACCCCACCGGTCGTCCCTGCCGTCCAGGTGACCGTGGCGCTGGCGTTGCCGGCCGTGGCCGTGACGCCGGTCGGAGCACTTGGCGCGGTCGGAGCGATGATGGTCATGGTGAAGGGCGCCGGGTTGGTCAGCGGGACAGCGTTGACGGTGGCCGAGGGGACGACAGTGAAGCTGCCGGGGATGCCGTTGGCAGTGAGCAGCGCAGACGTGGCCAGCCCGGTGCCGGCGGTGCTGGAGATGGTGGTGGCGCCGCTGGGGAAGGTGCCACTGGAACCGGTCACACCCGGAACGACGGTGTAGGTCACCTGGATTCCGGCCTCATCTACGTTGGCGTTGGACGCATCACGGATGCGGGCGCCGAGGTGGGCGAGGAAGGTGGCGTTGGCCTGGGCCGACTGGTTGTTGCCGGAGGTGGCCACCACCTGGGTGGCCGTGCCGATGGTGTAGTTGGTCGAAGTGGCGGTGGTGTCAACCGAGGTGGCGACAGACGCCGGGTAGGTGGCGGCCGCCGGAGTGGTGACGCCGGAGACGTCAACGATGACCGGGGTCAAAGCAGGGATCGGCACGGTGAGAGGAACGGTGAGCGTCACGTTGCCGGTCGAGCCGCTCGCGGCCGCGTTGGCGAACTTGCCCTTGGCATGAACGACGTAGGTGGCACCGGTCGTCAGCGCACCACCTGCATCGGTGATGGTGATGGTGCTCGTGCCGGCGGTCAGTGCACCGGTGGCGCTGGTGGTGAACTCGACCGTGTAGGTGGAAGGCACCCCCGGGCCGAACGGATTGGCCGCCACCGACACCGCGGTGACGGAGGTGGCGGCATAGGCGACCGAGGTCGTCCCCGCCAACGAGGCGATGACCACAATCGCGGCCACGCCTGCTGCGAACTTGTAGGTGCGGTTTCTTCGCATGGAAACTCCTGTCCGAATAGAGCATCCATCGAGGACACCCCTGCCCAATGTGTTCCGGAGGTGCTACCGGCGACGATGCTGGCGGCGTCCATGCTGTCGAACGCCGCATTGCGCACCCGCCCAATGACCCCTCAGCGAAAGGTAACGACTGCGACTCCGCCGGCGCAATGGCTGCCGCGAGATCCGCTCAAATAGTCCTCGAGATCCCACGGAAAGTGTCAGGCTCATCACGCGTAGCGCGTCCACGGATCGAGCTGCGCACCGCCCTGTTGCGTTCGAGACTGATGGGCGCGCCGTTGGAGGGATCGTCGCACTCGGTCGTCTTCCACATCAACGCAGAGGCACTGTTCAGGGCCGAACCAGTTCGTGAGCTGGGAGCCTGTGGCGAATGCCTCCTACAGGTCGGGTTGGTTCGGGACCGGACGTTGGGCCCCGGCAGGAGCGATCAGCTGGAGAGGACGAAGTCGTCGGTGTAGATGAGCGACTCCGCCGTTCCCCGACCCTTGAGGGTGACCGCATGCACCCCAGGCGCGCCGGCCACGGCGGGCAGGTTCCCGGTGCATTGGGCTGCTCCGGCCGGATCGGCCACGGCCGTGCAGACCACGGCTGACTTGTGGCCTCGCACACCGGTGGCGTACTTGACCGTCACCTTCGCCTTGGGATGGAACCCGTAGCCGTAGGCGGTGATCGACGAGCCGGAGGGACCGATGGTCGGTGTGATCGAGCCGCCGGCCTCGAAGTCCGTCGTGGTGGAGGAGATGCCGGTGGCCACGGTGAGATCGTCGACGTAGGCGGTCGCCCCTCCGGTGATCGGGCCGCCCAACCGCAGCAGCAGGGCCCCCTGCCCGATCGGATCGTTGCGGACGGCGGCGTGCGGGAAGAACCCGAGGACCTGGCTCCAGCTACACGGGGACGACTGCGAGCAGTGCGTGTTACCCGGGGCGGCCGTGCCGTACCAGGTCCCGTCGGCCAACGCGTTCAGATGCCTCCAGGCGTTGGCCGGTGGCGGCGAGCTCGGGATGAAGGTGAGCCGACCCTGGTACGCCGAATTGCCCAACGTGGTGTCGTAGGTCACATCGAACGTCAATACCAGCTGGTTGGTGGTGCCGCCGACCACATAGCCCCAGTAGTCCATGGCGGTGATCTGGCTGAGCGACGTTCCCTTGTACGCGTTCGAGCCCAGTGACGCACGCCCGGTCGAGTCCACCTGCAGCTTGGCGCTGCCGGTCCCGGCCGGTGGAGTGGCAGGTCCCGGGACCAGCGTGACGTTGCCCAACGATCCGCTAGGTCCCTCGTTGAATCCGAACCAGTTGCTCACCTGCAGCTGCCGCACCCGGTTGGTGGCGGCCCCGGCCACGGACGACCCTGCGGCCAGCCCCGCCAAGGACAGCACCGCCGCTCCTGTCGCCACAGCAACCGCGAACTTCAAGGACTTCAACATGTTCCGCCTCCCCCGCACGCCCCCCATGGGCCGCCAGGGAAGGGACCTACCGGGTCGAGGTTCCCGCTGCGAGCCGAACCAGTGATGCAGCGCTCCACTAGGCCGGTGACGGATCGAACCTCAAGGAGGCAACTCGGTTCAGCGCTCGACAGCCCTTCAATTTGATGAGCCGGATGGGCGCCGACACCGTGTCAGGGCCAGGGGTATTTTTCAGGTGGGTTGGAGGGTGATCAGCTCGTGAACGTTCTCGTTCAGGATCATCCGGCGATCGACGGCGTCGAAGTTCTTGAGCTCGGCCACGTAGTCCAGAGGCTCAGGCAGGGCTTCGATGTGCGGCCAGTCCGATCCGAAGATGACACGGTCCTGTCCGATGCACTCGGCCACCTGGTAGACGTCGTCTTCCCAGAACGGATTGATCCAAACGTGGCGGCGAAGGGTTTCGACGGGGTCGTCCTCCCAGTAGCCCGGCATCTTGTTGGACGTCGACCTGATCTTTTTGATGAGGTCCGGCAGGTATTCGGCGCCGTTCTCCACCGAAGCGATACGCAGGTTGGGGAACCGTTCGAAGTGCTTCTCGAAGATCAGGGTGAGCAGGTAGTCGCGGATGGCGTGCTCGATGGCGAAGTTCTTGATGGACGGTTTCCAGCTACCAGAGAACGTCGCTGCGAATCCGTCGACGGCGTAGCCATTCGAGGACCCACCGCTGTCCGCGGCGTGCACCACCACGGCGATACCCGCGTCGTTGGCCAGGCTCCAGAACGGATCGAACATCGGTTCGAATGGATTGCGCCGACCCAGTGCGGTGGTCGGGGCCGCGGGCCGCATGACCACCGTGCGGGCCCCGTGGTCGAGGGCCCACCTCAGCTCTTCGGCCGCCCAGGCCGGATCGGCCAGGGTGATGTAGGGGGCCGCAAAGATGCGGTCGGCGTAGTTGAAGGTCCAGTCCTCGACCAGCCATCGGTTGAAGGCCCGGAACAGATGACAGACCGCCGCAGGGTCGTGGGCCAGTGGCTCCTCGTAGATCATGCCCAGGGTCGGGAACAGGAGGCAGCCCTCCAGCCCCTGCTCATCGAGAGCGGACAGGCGGGCATCGGGCCGGCGGTAGGCCGCCCGAACGGGCTCCCGCGCCGACAGGAACTCCCGGGGATTGCGGTGATCGGGGTTGCCCCTGAAGTAGTCGTACAGGGAACCGGGCAGGGCCACTGGATCGAAGGTCGGATTGGTGACCGCGTGGTTGACCCGGCCGCCGATGACGTGGTACCGCCGGCCGTTGATCTCACTCCACTGGAGCACTCGGGACCCGAGTGAGGGGTCGAGATGCCGGGTAAAGGCATCGACGGCCTCGTAGTAGTGGTTGTCGGCATCGAAAACGGGATGATCCAGCTCCCCGAACGCACTCACGCGCAACCTCCTCGTCGCTGATCCCACGGCAGGGGACCGAGGTCATCCTAAAGACCTTCGTGTAATACCGCGCGGATTGGAGTCATAGCCTGAGGCCGC
>JADMIJ010000102.1 GCA_015478655.1 Acidimicrobiales bacterium
CCGATCGCTCGTTTCGCTGCCCTGCCAGGTCGTCGGTCGGTGGATCCAGGCTTATACGTACTCGGTGAGTCAGCGTCCAACCGTCCCGGTGATTAGGGTCAGGCGCTCAACGATTGGATAACCATGGTGGCGCAGCGAATCCGTCAACTGATTGACCGAAGTAGACGTTCGGAGGGTGATGGACGGTGCATTATCCACGACGATCGAGAACTTGGCGGCACCTAAAACCTTCCGAATGGTGACGCACGTGACCTGCTCCCGTTCCACGCAGCGATCCTTCGCCCACCAGGACCAACCAAGCGACCGAATCCGTAGGTGGGTATCCGAAACGTCGACAAGGCCAAAGGGCCATGGCAAGCTACGCCAACTTCCTGTCGAGGCAGTGACGTGAAACGTTGACGGGTCCACGGCTTCAATCCTCCCAGACTGAGCCACAAGGGACGGAGGGTGCCGCTCAAGTGGCCGTTCCGGGCGCGGCAACGGGAGCACGCCGCCGACCGCTTCCGAGTCGGCGATCACGCGCACCCCGCCAAGCACAGAGCGCCGCGCCAGAACGACGACCGTCGCTGTCGTCGGTGCAGCGCAGAACGGCACCTACGCGTGCCCTCGCGGTCCGCAAGCACCCTCGGCGTCGGGCGATGCGGGGTATCCGGAAGCGCCTACGGATCGGCCGTTGGGCTGGCGCTGGTCTTGCCCACGTGGTGCATCCTGATCCCTCTGGCAGCAACAGGAGCGGTCAAATGGGTGCTACCGATTGGATGCACGATTGGATTGCTAATACTGGTACCCATCATGCGCCGGTCCAGCATCCTCACCGTCTGCGACGATGGGATGACCCTCGTCCAGTTCGGGAAGACGGTATACGGCCCGTGGAGCAACGTCGCATCGATAAGGAACGGCACGCTTGGTGCGTCACTGGTCTTTAGGGAGTCTCAACCGATGGGTGTACGCCAAGACGGAGATTCCAGTTTGCGGAATTCGACCTCTTCTGGCGCACTCGGCCTATCTCGTATGCCGTCCAACGGCAGGTGGCTAAAGCCCGCCGAGAGGGCGAGGACGTTCGCTTGTAAGGCAGAGGACCGTCGTTGTCTTCCGGCGAGCGGCGACCCACGTGTCCCACCGATCCGGTGTTATGGGTCAGGGCGGGCCGGGGGTTCGGGGCGAACATTCTGGGACGCTTCTTGGCCCCTGGCTGGCGCGCGCGGCCGAATGAAATGTCCGTCTGATTGATCTGGAAAGCCCACCCCGCGTTCGGGACCTCTTCGCTTCGGACGGCTGCGACACGGGGCGGTCGATGCATTTGCACGACCGACCGCTGGGGAGGATGCTACCGCGCAGCCATCCTCCTGAGGTTCTCGAGGGTCCTGTCCATGCCGGCTCGGATAACAGGAGCGCGGACTTGCTCGAAGTTGTCACGGAGTCCCTTGAGCATCTCGTCTTGCAGTTTGCCGAAGTCGACCTCGACCTCGTGCACGACGCGTGTTCTGTCGCCCTCCGGGATGAAGTGGAACCACCACTGCACCCGGCGGAGCCGGTCCGGCAGGACTGGGTTGACGATCCACGAGAACGTGGTGGGCGTGTCACAGATGACGACGACGGAGTCCGCATTCACGTCTATCCCGCTGCCATCGGCGAGTTTGACGGACTCCTCAGCGAGAAAGCGCGTGCCCGTCTCGACAAAACCGGCCGGCTTCTGCGTGACCGTCTTGAGCTCGCCGCTCCCCGCGAGCTCGACATGCAGCGATAGATTGCTCACGATGTCGAACAGCACCTTGGGAGCGGCGTCGATGGTGGCTTCAGTGCGGCACGCGAAATCGGGCATGATCTGGGTCTCCACTCTTCTACGGCCGACGGCCATCCTAGTTCGGCCGCCGAGCGAGTGGACGATTGGCGTCCGGTGATGCCTCGGGCCGCTCGAGCGGCGCGCGACGAAGGGGCGACGCCGGTCCCGGCCAAGGTGGTCGGAGCCGGCGTCGCCCGTGCACCACGTGTGGGTGCAATCCAATGGATCGGGGTCAGGGCCGCCCGACCTCGCATTCCTTCGGGTCGATGTGACCCAGGTTCTTCACCACCTTGAACGTGCCGCCCTCGGACCGGGCGATGTACATGCTCATTCGCACGTGGTGTTGGCCCGGCACCATCTCGGCGGGGCCTCCCGGGCCTTGCGCGATTCGGGCGTGGTCCAGCGCGTTGATGACGTCGTCCTGGTTCAAGGACCCGGCTTCGTTGACGGCGGCCTCCCAGAGCTTGAGGGCACGGTAGGTTCCCGTGCACGCACTGCCCGCGGTGAACATCGCGCTCCCGGGGTAGAGCCCTTCGTACCGATTGAGGAGCTCCATGCTGAACGGATCGTCGACGTCCCGGTAGTAGTCGAGGCATCCGTAGAGGCCTTCGACGTGGTCGGCCGGGACGAGGTTCAGGAAGTTCTCGTCGAAGTAGGTGCAGACGACGTGCCCGCCCCGAGCCGTGAAGCCAGCGTGGTGCAGCTGCTCGAGGAACGGCGTGAGCCCCGGAGGGACGATCGTGTTGAACACGACCTCAGCGCCCGTCGACATGATGTCGGCGACGATCCGCTCGTAGTCGGTGTGATCGAGCGGGAAGTACTCCTCGCCGACGATCTCGCCCCCCTCGGCGGTGACGACCTCGCGCACCTTCTTGTTCAGCGTGTGTGGCCAGATGTAGTCGGCCGACGGCATGTAGAACCTCCTCGCCCCGGTCTGCTGCATCAGCCAGGGGAAGAAGGGCTCGACCTGCTGTGCCGGCACCGGCCCGGTGCAGAAGATCAGGGGGTGACACTCCTGGCCCTCGTACTGCTCCGGGTAGATGTAGAGCGTCTCCGCCTGGTCGACCACAGGTCGCTTGATCGCCTGTCGCGTGGAGCTGTAGATGCCGCCCACGACGACGTCGACGGTCGCCCGCTCGACGAGCTTGGCCGCGGCGGCTTCCGCCACGCTGTCGTCGGTCGCGCTGTCCTCGACGAACAATTCGACGGGGCGACCGAGGAGGCCGCCGCGTGCGTTGATGTCATCGATCACCATCTTTGAGACGTTGATGTTGGCGATTCCCATGAAGGACAGAGCGCCGGTCTGATCGGTGATCAGACCGACCCGGGCCGGACGGTTGATTGGGGTGGTCATCGTTCTGCCCCCTCACGCCTCGTAGGAACCGAGCAGCAGCGCGGCTTCGGGCTTGCTCAGATGTCCGGCTTCCTTGAGGATCGGCGGGACCTCGGGGTCGGAGACGAACTTCGCCCACCCCGCCTCGTCCCAGTCGAACAGCGCCCAGACCCGGTTCTCCTCGGTGGGATCGCGGAACACCGTCGAACCCTTGGAGCCATGGAGGGCACGCTTGTCAGCGCCCTTTGTGCCGAACACATCTAGGAATCGGTCGACGTTCTCGACGGTCGTAGTTGCCAGGATCATGACTGTTCTCCTTCTGAATGGATCCCTTCGGATCTCACTTCTCGCCAACCGGTTCGGCGGGCGTAGAGTCATTGTGACGAAGGGCCGAGGGCGCGGCATCGGTAGACCTACCCATTTCCCCCCGCTGGCTGTGTGTCGTCCCGAGACCGGCATGCCGCCTGCCGATCGGAACCGTCAGCCTGCGACTACGTCGTCGACGACCTTGTGCTTGACAGCCCAGCGAGTCGCCGCGGCGCGGCTGGAGACGCCGATCTTCGAATAGATGTTCTGGATGTGGTGTTCGGCCGTCCTCGACGAGATGAACAGCTGCGTGGCGATCTCGCCGGCGGTTCGGCCATCGGCCACGAGGCGTAGCACTTCGATCTCTCGTCGGCTCAGCCCACCGGGCCGCGTCGTCCGGGTCCGCGGGCTCGGGTCGCGGCGGGCGGCGTCGATCTGCTGGCGTGCGTAGAGGGCCGCATCGCTGAGGTCGAGCGCCGCGCCGGCCGAAGTCAGCCCTGCAGCTCGCTTCTTGCCGAGCTTGGCGCTGACGCGGTCGCTGAGGTCGCCGAGCTCGGGAACGTGGTGGAAGCTCGAAGGCTCACAAGACAAGGCGCCGAGGAGCATCGCCGCGGGCGCAAGACGGTCGAGGCGTTCGAACAGCGTAGGCACGCTGGCCAGAGTGATGACCAGCTGGGGCACGTTGCCGGCGCGATGGAACGCGGCGATGGCCTCGGAGAACAGAACCAGCGCGGCCTCGGGCTCGCCGTCGGAGGTGTGCAGGCGAGCCGCGTCGCGTGCGAGGAAGCCTTCGAAGAACTGGACGCGATGCTCACGCACGAAGGCGATCCCCTCGTCCCAGGCCGCGAACGCGCGGCGCACATCTGCCTTGGAGAACGCCATCCCAGCGATCCAGAGCGCATAGGAGATCCAGTAGGGGTTGCCGAGCGATCTCGCGGCGGCGACGGCTTCCTCGGTGAGCCCGAGTGCCTCCTCGATCCGGCCGCAAGACTGGAGGCCGTCGACGTAGGAGGCCAGGCCGTAGCCCCGATCGCTTCCGTACTTGCGCGCCACGGTACCGGTGAGCTCGACATAGCGATCGAGGTCGCCGCAGTACACGTGGCCCAAGGCCTCGACGAACGAGGCGTACCCGGGCTCACACGCGTCGTAGCGAGAGTCGACCTCAAGCTCGGTCGCGCGGTGGGCGTTCGCTCGCGCCGCCTCCGCCCTTCCCGCGAAACACGCGTAGCCAGCCGCCGTGTACAGGCGGGGAAGACGGTGGACGTCTGCGGCGGCTGCCGGTTCGAGCAGTTCCTCTGCCCAGGCAAGCGTTTCGAACAACTGCACCGAGAAGCCCATGAGCGCGGCATGCGCCGCGATGTCGGTCGCCACCTCCAGCTCTCCTCGCCCCGCGCTCCACTGATATCCGGAACGCAGGTTGCCGAGCTCCGCCTCCACCCAGTCGACGGCTTCGCGCCACCCGGGCCCGTTCCAGTGCTCCCATCGGGCGGCGGACTGCTGTGCGAAGTACCCGGCGTGCCGGTCACGAGTCCGATCGAGCGCGTCCGCCTCCCCCAACCGGTCCTCGGCGAACTGGCGGATGGTCTCTAAGAGGCTGTAGCGGGTACGGGTGGCGGTGAGGTCGGCGACGAGGAGCGACTTTCGGACCAACGAGTCGAGATGCCTGAGCACATCCACGTCGTCGGCCCCTTCGACCACGGCGCAGATGCTCGTCAGGTCGAAGCCGCCGGCGAAGACCGATGTCAGGCGGAACAGCTCCCGCTCGTCGTCGGTCAAGAGGTCGTAGGACCATTCCACCGCACGGCGGAGCGTGAGCTGTCGTTCCGGCTCCGGTATCGACCCCTTCAACAGACGGAACCGTTCGGCGAGTCGATCCCTGACCTCGACCGCGCTCATGGCTGCCATTCGGGCGGCAGCCAGCTCGATGCCCAGCGGGAGGCCGTCCAAGGTCTCGCAGATCTCGGTCACCGCGGTCGCGATATCAGGATCCGAGAGCCCGAAATCGGGCCGGACGGCTCGGGCTCGATCGACGAACAGCGTGACGGCGTCGGAGGCCGCGCCCCCCTCCAAAGCCAGCGGTGCCACGGTGAGCACCGTTTCCCCATCGACCGCGAGGGTCTCGCGCGACGTGGCCAGGATCTTGACGCCCCCAGAGCGACCGAGGATCGTTTCGATGGCCGATCCCGCTGCGGCCAGGACATGCTCACAGTTGTCGACCACCAGAAGGAGCCTCCGACCTCCCAGCGCATCGGCGACCGTGTCGATGAGTGCCGAGTCCCTCTGCGGCGTGACGCCGAGCACGGTCGCGATCGCCGCTGGGACAGAAGCCGGGTCACCCACCGACGCCAGCTCGACCATCCACACGCCGTCGGGGAACTCGCCGGCCACCTCGGCCCCGACTTCCAGGGCAAGCCGGGTCTTGCCGACCCCGCCGACCCCGCTCAGCGTGATCAGCCGGCTCGCGCGCGCAACCTCGGCAACCTCGGCAACCACGTCCTCGCGGCCCACCAGTGAGCTCAGCTGCTGGGGGAGGTTCCCCGTGAAGTAGTCAACGCTTCGAAGCACAGGGAAATCCGTCGGGAGTTCGTCGGAAACGACCTGGTACACCGACATCCGTCCGCGCAGCCCGCGGAGCCGGTGCTCACCCAGGGGCCGCAGAGCCAATCGGTTGCGCAGCAGCACCTCGGTCGCGTCCGAGACGAGCACCTGACCTGCGTGCGCGAGCGACATCAGCCGGGCGGCGCGGTTCACCTCGCTGCCGAAGTAGTTCCGGTCGCGTTCGATCGCCTCACCGGTGTGCAAACCCATGCGAACCAAGAAGTTGATGGCGGCGTCATCGCGTAGCTGCTCCTGGGATTCGATCGCCGCAGCAGCCGCGTCGGCGGCAGTCGAGAACGCTGCGCAGAAGCCGTTCCCGCCGATGCCGAACACGTAGCCGTCATGGCGTTCGATCGTGCTCCTCACGATGGCATCGTGGACCCGCAGCCCATCGGCCATGTCGGTCGGAGCTTCCTCCAACAGACGCGTGGAGTCCTCGACGTCGGTGAAAAGAAAAGTTACCGTGCCCCGAGGGAGTCCGTGCAGCATGCCCGAACGGTAATACAGTGCCGAGTCTCGCGATCGACGCCAACTGCCCCGATTTCCCCATGGAGGACCCTCGTCCGAGCCTCGTCCGGTTCTGGAGGAAGCCGTAACGACTCGGCAAGATCGTCAGATCTTTGGACGCGAGATCGCCTAGCTCAGCGCATCTACCAATGGGCTAACTCGCCCACGATCCGACGACGCGCCTTCTCACAGCGTCACAAGAGCCACGATGCCTTGACCGCTTGAGCGGCGAACCGTACGCAAGATCAAGCGCCAGCTCACAGGCCGAATCCTTCGTCCCGATCGTGACCGACGGAACGGTCGTCACTGCGCGACCATGAGCGCTCGATGGTGGGCGCCGGTGCCGGCCGAGGATTGAGCTCCCCCTCCACCGTCCAGCGTTCGTGGTCGTTATCGTGTCGCAGCTCGTTGACCTGGCTGGTCAGCGCAATGAGCTGGTCGGGAGCTTTCGGGTGCTTACCCAGCCACCGATCCCGCTCGCCGATCTCGTCGGTTAGATCGCTCACCTTCTTCTTGGCCTGGTCCAGCGTTCCGGTGAGCTTGCGCTCCTCAGCGACCATGAGCTTCTCAAGCCGTTCTTCGGCCGCTGTCACCCGCTCGGCGTCCGCGCCCGCTTGACGGCGGGCATCCCGGCGGATGCTCCTCGAGTACTCCTTGTTCTGGGCCGTCCGTTCGTGCTGGAAGGCACGGTCCCCGGCCACGAACAGCTCACCGGCAGCTTCTCTCAGCTCTCCATCCGCGTAGCGGCCTCGCTCGTTCCGAAGGGTGTCGAGAGCCCGCTCGGCCGCCTGGAGCTCGTAGGTTGCGGTCTCCAACTGGTAGTCGATGCGCGTGGGTATGGCGACCTCCACTGCGTCTCGCTCGGCCTGCAGGGCCAGCGTCTGGAGCGCTGCGGGCACGGGAGACTCGAGCTCGGAGGCACCCGGTTGCGGGGTGCCGGTGTCGATGGCCCACGTCTCGCGCCGCTCCCTCTCCCAGCTTCGGCAGAGATCCTCCTGAGCTTGTTGAAGGTCATCGGCCGTGAGGTAGAGATGGGTCTCCTCCCTGGCTCTCGACATGGCCACATAGGCCAGCTCCCTCCCTCCCCCGTCCTCGTAGACGTGGGCGATGTCGTGGGTGGACCCCTGACTCCGGTGGACCGTGGTGGCATAGGCGTGGGCCAGCTTGGCAGCAACGGCTTCCTGCTCGAGCCAGAACCGCCGGCCGTTCTCCATCTCGACAATGAGACGCCGCGCCTCGAGGTCGACGCCAGCAACCACGCCCCGTTCCGAGGTGACGATCTGGCCCTGGGCCATGGGAGCCAGGGCGATGATCCGGTCCCCTGCCGCGTAGCTGGCTCCCCCGGCTGCCAGCTCGGGCCCTGCCACCCGACCATGTTCCACCATCCGTTCCCGGGCCAGGCGGTTGAGTTCGGCCACGTTCGCCCGTCTCCAGGCGAACATGGCGGCGTCACGACCGGAGAGTGCATCCTCGGTCCAGCGGTCGGCCAGTCGGACCAGGGCCTCGTCCCGGGTGCGTTCGGTTGTCACCCTCCCCTGGCTGACGTAGAACTCGACGGCACTGGAGACGCCCCCGGCGCGGAGCTCGCTGAGCGCCACCCGCTCGGCCAGGTCGTGCTGGCGGACGTTCTCATGGAGGGCATGCACGATGCCGCCGTGCCGTTCGACCAGGGCCCCGAGTGCCCCGCCGACGGTGACCGCACCCAGCTGGCGGTCGTCACCCACCATGACCACCTTGGTGCCGGCCCAGCGGGCTTGGTCGAGGAGGAAGGCGATGTCCCGGTCGGAGGCCATCCCCGCCTCGTCGAGGACCAGGACGTGGCTGGGATTCAGCCGCATCCGGTCGTGCTCGAGCCGCCAGCGCAGGGACGCCAGGGTGCGGGACTCCATGATCCCTGCCTCTTGACCGAGGGTGCGGGCTGCCTGGCCGGAGGTGGAGGTGCCGATGACGGTGAACCCACCCTGCTCGAAGGCGTCCCGGACGGCGGCCATGACCGTGGTCTTGCCCGATCCGGCTACTCCTTCGACCAGCTCCACGCTCCGGCCCGAGGTGGCGATCCCGAGCACTGCCGCCTGCTGGCCGGGGGTCAGTGGAGACCCCAGGACAGCGCTCTGGCGGCCGACCGCGTCCCTTGCCACCTCGGACGTCACCCGGGCGGCGCCGAGGTGCGCCACACCCCGCTCGACAGCCTGTTCGATGGCTCGTTCGGTAGCGATCACGTGGGCGGTGGCGTAGGCCCGCTCGCAGGCCCGGGGCACACCCACCAGGGGGATGGCGTCGGGATCCCGGAGGACCCGGTCGGTGGCCTTGTCGAGCTCGACAGCAGGAAGGCCGAACACCCGTGGGGCCACGGCCACGATCACGTCCCGCTTGGAGAAGACCTTTCGCTGCGACAGCGCCCCGTGCGGTCCCAGGACGTCGCTGGCCAGACGGCGCAGATCCTGGTCGTAGAGACGCCGGTCGTGATGGTCGCGGCGGTAGGCGAGTCCGGCCCGGTCGATGTCGGCCACCAGCAGACCAGGCGGGAAACCGGCGTCGGCCAGCTCCTTCCGCCACACGGGCGGCAGTTGGTCGACTCCGGTGTGGCGTTTGGTGTCCCTGGTCTCCCGGGCGGCCACCTGGCGGGCCTGATAGGAGTCGAAGCCCTTGGCCGCCACGGCCTCGTTAATCTCGGCGCCCCGCTTGGAGTGGACGGCCAGCGC
>JADMIJ010000103.1 GCA_015478655.1 Acidimicrobiales bacterium
CCCTAGGGGCGTTCGCCCTCGGTGGATTGAAAATGATCAGCGCCAACGCGCAGCGCGCCAATATCGACGCCGCCGTGGCATTCATCGACCGGACTGGGACCGGCGGAGACCCGATTGTGAGCACGGCATTCTTCGAAAATCCACTGTCAGAGCTCGATGTCGCGCTCGCCGACTCGGGCAGCGCCACCTACACACCGGGCAACTCCATCGACCTTGTTAAACCACCGCCCCCTGGATCTCATTCACACCCGGTGCTCCGGCTCGGAATCCCGCCGCTGGCTGAGGAGTTCCGTTTCTTGGCCGAACCCAAACCGCAGCCCGTATTCTTCGGCCTACCTCTGACGCCTCCAGGGACAGTCGCGACACAGGCCGTGGCCCTTGCCCATCACGGCACGGTGTTCCTGGTCTCACCGTACGCGAACATCTCGGCGGTGTTGAAGTACTCTCCCAATAGCGGGACGAGCGTCTTCGTCAGAGCCCTTCCCAGGCGCTTCCATCTTGTTCAACAAATCACGTATCCGAGCTTCTCGGACGCAGGCATCGGGTGGTCCGTCTACGTATTCCGAGACAGCTGAAATGGTCGGCGAAGGTAGATACCGGCCGTGGTCAATCAGCCGGCAGCTCCCCCTACGGCTTTCGGCTGTCGTCGACTCTTCCAGAGCTATCGCTCTGAGTCTCTCGTGCCGCACCGACGCCATTTGGCAGTGCTCCAGCTTGACTTGCCAAGATCATCGGCGCTGGCACCGGTGGTGCCGAACGACGATCCCACCAGCCGATCCGATCCTTGAGTTGCAGCAGCGGCCGTTCGAGACCGAAGTAGCTCGCGGACGCAAACGCCACCGAGAGTCCTAGCACGGCAGATGCCAAGATCCAGTAGGGAACCATCTGGGGCTTCCAATTCATCCACTTCATGAACTGGCTGATCAGGTCCATGTGCCAGAGATAGATGCCATATGAGATGACGCCGAGGCTGGCCATCGGCCATGAGCGCAACAACCGGCGGACCAGAGTCCGGTCTTGGGGACCGAATACCGCCGGCAGAAGCAGGAAGAACGCAAAGGCGCCGTAGAGGGCCTGACGTTCAAGATTCGCCACCGGTGTGATGAAATAGAGGATGCTTCGATCATTGACGATGTGTGAGACGGCCCAAAATGAAGCAGCTGCGCAGGCCCAGCTGATCCACGGCATGAATGGGTTGCGAAGCCACGCGGGCTCCGATTCACGCTCGGTGAACCATGCGCTTGCAACGGCGAGGAGCATGCCCAGGGCAAAGAGATCGAGGTAGGAGGGAAGCCAGGACGGCATCAGACTCGCCCACGCAGCCCTTGTCCCGCAGTTTGGATCGCAGATGGCCACGAATTTTCCGTGCTTGACCGTGATGAGCGGCTGGTTCAGGGCCCACCACCGGAATCCATAGCTGATCGCGGTTAAGACAAACAACCCACCGAGTTCCCAGATCAACTGCGTCTTTTTCCTGCGGCGACGTAGTCCCACCAGAGCTGCATAGAGAGGCAGGAACAGATAGAAGCTCACCTCCGTACACAACGACCACGCCTGGGTAATTCCGGTGAACACGGCGGTCGGGAAATAGATCTGGAGAAAGAAGTAGTGGATCAGAAATCCCTGCCAGCCCGGACCAACCGTGATGATGCCGAACACGTAGGTCAACACACTAAGAGCGAGCCAGTAAGCAGGAACGATCCGAAGGAGCCTGCGCTCCCAGAACTTCCGGGTGTTGGGCGAGGGACGCTCGGAGAGATGTGAGACGGCGAAGGGGCGGTACAACAGGAAGCCGGAAATGAGGAAGAAGACCGACACTCCGATCTCGAGCCTGCTCGTATACGTTCCTAACGAGGATCGTAAGGTGAAACCGGAGACCCAGGCCGTATGGAGGAGGAGGACCGAGACCGCGGCGATGGCCCTCAGGCCGTCAAAGCAGGCAAAATGATGCGGTTTGCGCACGACGGGCTCGACAAGGCCGTTGCCATCGGCCGATCCCGCTGCGTCGGAGGCTTCGACGATTGGAGCCAACTCTGTCTCTTGCTTCACTCTGATTGATCCTCGGGTTCGAGTTCGATGGTCGTCAGATCAGGCGTTCTGCATCGAGTGCAGGTGTCGAATCTGAACCTTCAGTTCCTCCATGACACTTGCAGGCGACCGTGATCACGGGTCGTCTCTCAATGTCGAGGATCTCCGGAGAGGCCTCACAGATACCGGCCAGAGGGTCCACGCCAGCCAGAGGGCGGCACGACAGCCCGCTGGCTTAGGGCAGCTGATTGTCTTGCCAAGGTGGCCGTGCTCACCACTAGTCTTTGGTGGTGTTCCGCCGCAGACGATCGCGGTAGGCAAGGATTTTGCTGGCAGTATGATCTGAAACACCGAGATGCCTCTTGGACCAGTCGAAGATACGAAGCATCTGGGTGTCCAGGTAGATCATGATCGCGTGAGAACCGTCGCCGGGGCGGGCTCGATACTCGGTTGAGCGGACCAGCGGATCCTTCTCCACGCTGAAGTAGTACAGGGCTAGAGATCGTCGGGCCACACCTTCGGGGCAACGCATCGGCTCGGGGTGCCCGTGGAATGAATTGGGATCGGTGGTGAAGATCAGTACGCGATTGGCGATCGGGCTCACCTTCTCGACGCAATGCTTCATATCGGCGCTCCACATCTCGAGGTCGCCACCATATTCAGGCCTCCATTCCTCGTTGAGGTACAAGAGGAGGTTGGCTCGTCTTTGCAACTTCCTGTCGTGGGGGTGAACGGTGAAGTCGGCATGGATGTTCAGGAACCCACCGGTAGTCGACTGATGAAGCCCGCCACCCTCGAGGGTTGGGTCGGGCACCAGCCCTTCGACGCCTATGAGTTTGCCAATGAACGAGACGAATCGAGGTGAATTGAGCTCCTTCAAGATGCTCTGGAGTGTTGGCCCCCACATCTCCGGATTAGTATTGCTAAATTTTCGTTCGTTCGTGTGTAGATAGTTGTTCCATTGCCCCGGATCGAATGGTGGGAATTCCTCGATGGCTGACGCGATGGCGCCAGACTCGAGGAAGTTGTCGATCACGATGTGCGGGTACGGGGTCGCAGCCTGATAGGTCGAGGACAGCCTGTCGATGTCCCGTTCGAGCCGACCGATGTCCAACGGAGGTAGGTGAGTCTTGCTCCCAGGTTCTAAGCTCATCGGGACTCTCTTCGCCTAGTTGGTACGAAGGGCTCGCGCTCCAACCCATCGGTGCTGATGTAGCAGTTCTTGCGACCGTTCAGCCTACCGGACCGCGTCGGTCGGCCGGGTGCCCCTGGCTGTGGGCTCATGGCTGTCTGCAAAACAACTGCAAGCACGATTGGGTCTCCGAATACAGGATCTGACCGGGTAGGGGACGTCAACGAATTCTCACCCTCCCGGACCTAGATTCCCGTGTGCCGACCACTACGCCCCCCTCCGCGCAACATCGATCTTGCCAGACAGCGTGCTCCTCCAAACTTGGACCGATAGTACCCTGTCTGATTGGCAGAGCGCGTCGTCAAAATTGAGGTTTCCTGGTCAGCGGGTTGTCGAGGACCTACCGTGCCCTCCGAACGTGGTGTCCTCTAACGAGGCCCACCGTTGGTCCCCTCGCCAATGGTTAGACCTCTTCCCCCACCGCGCCCCCCACATCTTCCCCGACCTCGGCATCGGCAATTTGGGCGAACAGCCGATTCAGAATCATGAATTTCAGCAGCCACACGATCCCAAAAGCGGCGACGTTGGCCCCCACCACAAGCGCCGTGCGGGCCAGATGGTGAAGATCATGGTTCACCGCGTAGTTGTGTGCCAATGAGGCCGTGAACAGGGCAAATCCGATGCCGGTGAGAGACATGACCCAAAAGGGGAGCAATTCCCTCCAGATATGGGACCGTCCAGACTTGCCCCACACCCATCGCCTGTTGAGAAAGTACGAGGGAAAACCCGCCATCACGTTGGAGAACAGCGTGCTCCATACCTCGGTCCACAGCCGCAGCACGCCGTACACGAAGGTCAAAATGAGAATTGAAATCAGCGCGGAGATGGCGGAGACGGCAGTGTAGCGAATGAGCTTCAGGCCCTTTGGGTTCCGAGCGAAGTCCCAGAGGCGGGCCGGGGCTGTTTGCATCGCAGACAAGGTACCCCTTCCATCTCGCAGACGACCGACACTTGTGGGCGAGTGCCCCTCCGAGCACCGAGCCACCGCCAGGATCCCGATTCTTCGTCACGGTGCCCCGACATGTCTACTGCTCGCTACACTCCCTCGCCATGGGGGAGACTACCGAGGACCCGGGAGGAACTGTAGCGCCCCTGGGTACTACGGCGATTCTCATTGATCCCAACATGGACAAGGCCATCTCCGAGGTAGCGGAGCACAGCGTCGAACCACTGGCGGAAATCGCTGCCAGTCGCCGGCGATTCACAATCGCTGCCCTACTCGGAATCGCCGTTATGGCACTGCCATTCATCGCCATCCTCTGGGGCCCTTGGGAGTCGCCCAATCCGATCCGCAAGACCGCCTACGAGGACAACTTCTACGACCTCCAGGCCCGCGCCATGTTCCATGGCCATCTGTGGCTGGCAAAGGGAGCGATAGGCATCGAGGCGTTCGTGCATGCTGGCCGCGAGTACACCTATTTCGGTCTGTTCCCGTCGCTGATCCGTATGCCCATCCTGGCCGTGACCAGCAGCTTAGACGGCAAACTCAGCGCCCCGTTCATGCTCGTCGCCTGGCTGCTCACCGCACTGTTTGCAACCCTGTTGGTGTGGAGAGTTCGGCTCCTTATTTGCGGTCCAGCGCCGATGGGCAGGGCCGAAGCGGCCTCGTTCGGCATACTGGTGACCACGGTCATGGGCGGCACGATCTTCATGTTCCTGGCCGCGACGCCCTATGTATTCGCCGAGGACCTTGCCTGGAGCATCTGCCTGACCGTCGGAAGCATTTTCGCCCTTCTCGGGGTTCTCGAGCGTCCGTCTTGGGCTCGGGTCATCGTCAGTGGCGTACTCATCCTGGCCACCAACTTGGACCGTGTCACCACCGGGTGGGCCTGTGTGATTGGCGCTGTCTTGATCGCAGGTTGGTTCGCACTCGGCCGCGGGGGACGTGAGAACCGCAGATGGTTCTGGCCCGTGCTGGGCGTTGCCCTGGTTCCCCTCGTGGCCGGATCGGCCGTCAACTATGCCAAGTTCGGCGTACCTTTTGGCGTTTCCAACTTCGATCAGGTGTGGACGAGCGTCAATGCATACCGTCGTCGGTTCCTCGCCGCGAATCACAACTCGGAGGCGGGCCTGGTGTTCGCACCGAGCAATCTGTTAGCCTACCTCCGGCCCGATGGGCTGCGGCTCAGCTCGGTCTTTCCGTTCATCACACTTCCTGCAGCCCCGCCCAGCGCGCTTTCCGGGGTGCTCTTCGACCGGAGATACCGAACCGCCAGCCTTCCTGCGTCGACTCCACTCCTGTTCCTGCTGAGTTGTTGGGGGCTGATCACCGCGTTCCGGCCGAGGCCGATTGGGAGAGTCGCCCTGACCCGCTTCCTGCTGCTGGCCACGATCATCGCCGGGGCGGCCCTCATGGTTTGGGGGTACATGGCGCCGCGCTACCTGGCGGACTTCGTCCCCTTCCTCGTGCTGGCCAGTGCGGTGGCGATGGCCGATATCTGGCGCCGGATGGCCGCTAGGCCGCGCAAGGAGCGGATGGGAGCCCTCTCAATAGTCGCAGCCCTCGGCCTTTTTTCAATTGTCGCCAATATCGGGATGGCCATCACCCCGACCGAGGAGTGGAACACCGGGCAAACACTCCACTACGTCGAACTCCAGAAGGCGGTCAGCGACATCACCGGACACCCGATGAACGGTCGTGTGGTTCGAGGGAACTCTCTTCCGCCGTGGGCGCCAGCGGATGAGCTGTACATCGTCGGGGCATGCGACGGCCTATACATTTCCAACGGTGAGAACTACTCGACGGTACCCGGTCAGCAATTCCACCGCACCACCTGGATGACGGTCCAGCTGGGGCACGCGTTCCAACACACCTTCCGGGTCACTTTCAACAGGTCGCCGCCGGGCACAAACCAGTCGCTCGCTCTGGTCAGCGCCGGTCCGGCCACGGTAGCTGTGAGTTCCTCGCGAATCTCCGGCCACGGTCGCCTCCGTGTGACGATAGGGCTGTTCGGAGCGGGTAGACCCATCGGCAATTCGGTCTCGGTGAGCCCCGGCTCCAGCCATCAGATCGTGGTGATCACCGATCCAGTCAAGCATCTAATCCAAGTGACCCTGGATGGGGTCAAGTATGTGGAGACCACCTTGGGCACCGGAGGACCCATCGCGGTCGATTCCGAAATCGCTCATACCTCGGGGAATCCCCCGGCCGTGTCAGTAGTGAACGAGACCGGATCCACTTCTGGTCCGGCGCTCTGTCGGAGCCTGAATCAGTGAGTCGGGTCAGGAGCGAGACTTTTGGGCCTTAAAGTCGACGATTCCACCCTTGTCGCATAGCCAGGCGACCGTCTCGTAGGGTAAGGCGGCAACTAAGAGGCCCGAATAGATCGGTGTCTTGCCATACTGCATGCGAGGGCGCCAACCCCAACGTACGAGGGTGTTCTGGAGCGAAATGGTCGTTTGGATGTGAGGCGCTGACCGAACCCTAACGGTCTGGAACCCGAGGTCCTTGAGCAGATTCGCGAGACCTGATCGGGATGGAATTTGGAGATGACGGGGGTAGTGGTAGCCCCCCCAATTGCGTCCGAACAGTCGCGACTCCCAGGAAGTCACAGTTGGGAGCTGCCCGATAAGGTGCCCGCCGGGCCGTAGTAGATCGTGGGCGCGCTCGAGCATGGTCCTCGGCTCGATAACGTGTTCGAGAACGTGGTTCATGGACACCACGTGGTACTTTCCGACGTGATCAGTAAGGTCGGCGGCCTCGAGGGTTCCTTCGAGAATTTCGTAGCCCCGGGCCCGGCCCTTGGCCGCTATCTCCGATTGGATCTCGACCCCTGCGCACTCCAGGTCGATGAACCGGCGGAGCTCGTCGAAGTGCCGACAGTCGCCGGTCCCGACGTCGAAGATACTGCCGGGACGATCCTCGATCAGCCGGCCATAGAACCGAGCCCGCGACCTGGCCCTTGCTTCCACCAGCATGCGGGCGACGCGGCTGTGGTTTTCGTTGTAGGCGTGGTAGTCACTGGGATAGAAGCGTGGAAGTTCCGACTCCGTCGGCCGTGGATTGAGAAATTGTGACTCACATTCGCCGCATTTCTGGATTAGCAGGTCGCGAAGAGGGTCGACGAAGTACTCGAGATCGGTGACATCAGTTCTGAAAAGCCGGGTCTTCTCGGAGCCACAGATCGGACAAGGGACAAGTTCGCTGCCAGTGGCTGCGATCTCCTGGTTGGGTCGTATCGCAGTGCCCCGTGGAGACTCCATGAGCTGGTCCTTTGTCCGATTGATCCGATGCCGATTGGTACTGTACAGTCCATCAGGGGAGGGTCTCGAACCATGGTGATGCGAAGAGATAAAGAGGCATCTGCCAGCGACGAGCGAATCTGGCGGCAACAATTTAACACACTGGTGAGCGCGGATGAACTCCGCTCGCTGTCGGAACAATCGGTGCCGGATACCTTTGTAGCGATGGCGGTCCTGTGGGTTGAAGCGATTGCACTGCTCACTGCCGCCAATTTTCTTCCCCGTCTCCCTCTGGGATGGGCAGTATCTGCCGGGATTCTGATCGTTGTCCTGATGGGGTTGAGGATGAATGCGTTCGGTGTGATCCTCCACGAGGGATCGCACGGACTGCTGGCGAAGTCTCGCAAGCTCAATGATCGTCTGTGCAACTGGGGTATCGCTTTCTGGACGATCAACTCTGTGGAAGAGTACCGGCCGACCCACCGTCTTCACCATCGGTATCTGGGCCAGGAACGTGACCCAGATAGGGTCTTTTATCTGGTGCCCGCTCGCCGCGGCGCCCTTACCAGTCTCCTTCTTCAGGATCTCTTGGGGGTGACAGCGTTTCGAAGGGCGACCAGCCGAATCTCAGGAACATCGCAGGAATCGGGGGCGCCCGCCAGCTTGCTGACTAGGCCTCAGCTTCTCGTTGGCAAGTTCGTCACCCAAGTTGTGATTCTTGGCCAGTTCGTCCGGTTCCAAGGCATCCTGCGAGGGATGTTGTTCTACGTCGTCTTCTGGATGGTGCCGATCATCTGCATGTATCCGATGATCCTTCGACTGAAGACAATCACCGAGCACTACGATCCGCGATTGCGGGACCCGACCAGCGTGAACTGGACGGCGCGCACGAGCTATGCAGGACGGTTTCAGAATCACCTGGTGGGAGCCAGAATGGAGTACCACTTCGAGCACCACGTGGTTCCGACCATTCCCTATCGGGGCCTGAAGGCGTTGCACCGGCGACTCGAGGAGGCAAAGCTCTTCGAGTCGCATCGCGAGGTGCTGTCCGACGGCTATGTGCGCTTTCTGGCCCGGGCCGTGACCGGGAACATTCCCGGGGAGAAGCAGCCGGCGGAAGGTTAACCTCGAAAATTCGTCCCGCCCCTGATCCGGTGGTGTCCGCGTCCGCGGAAATCCCTCCTTGTTCTGGGAGAATGTGAGTCGCTGAACCAACATTCACCAGAACCAGGAGGGCTCCTTGAAGGTGCACGATAGTCGCGCCACCCAGCCGATGAGGGTGACCACCGACGGGAAGAACCTGGTGTCCCACGCCGGCACCGCACTGCTGTCCGAACTGGCCGATCGTACGGGCCTGACCGAAGGGATGTCGTTCGCCATGTCGGCGTGTGGGATCAACTGGCACACCCACAATCCGGGCGTTGTCCTCACCCACCTGGCTGTGGCCATGGCCGACGGGGCGGACTGCCTGGCCGACATGGCATCCCTCCGTGAACAGGCTGAACTGTTCGGTCCGGTGGCCTCGATTGCCACCGCTTGGCGGGCGGTGGAAGCGACATCGGTCTTCGAGCTCGGGGCCATCCCCCAAGCGATCGCCACGGCCCGGGCCAAGGTCTGGAAAGCGGCTCCTCCCGGGGAGTCGTTGGTGCTGGACTTCGACGCCACCTTGGTCAACGCCTACTCGGAGAAGCAGGACGCCACTCCCACCTATAAGGGGTCTACGCGTTCAACTGGGGAGAGCGGGTTCTGATTCTCGGTGGTGAGGGTC
>JADMIJ010000248.1 GCA_015478655.1 Acidimicrobiales bacterium
GCCAAGCCCAGCATGGTGGGGCCGAGGGCCGCCACCAGAACCGGAGGGGCGGCGGCTTCGATTTCTAGGGGCCCGAACGTGGCCGCCTTGAGCGTCTCGCCGGTAAAGGCGACCTGTTCGCCCCTGAGCGAGGGCATGAGGCTCGACAGGTATTCCCGCATGTGCAGCGCCGGGCGGTCGAAGGATTGCCCGAAGACGTTCTCGATGACCACCTGGTGCGAGAGACCGATACCCAGCGTCAGTCGCCCGCCGATGGCGGCCTGCACGGTCAGGGCCTGGCCGGCCAACATCACCGGGTTGCGCGGGTAGGTGGGCACCACCGCCGTGCCCAGTTCGATATCGGGCACCTCGCGGCCGACCACGGCCAGAAGGGTCAAGGCGTCGTACCCGAAGATCTGCGAGGTCCAGGCCGAATCGAGGCCGATATTGTGGATCCCCTTGACCTGAGCGATGACATCGTCCACCGATTGGTTCACGTCGAACATCACACCGATTTTCATGACTGCCTCCCGACGACCGTCGACCAGATATAGCCGGTCCCTGGACACCGTACCGGTCAGGGACCGTGGCGTCTCGATGTGTCGAAACCGGATCGATCGGACAGAATACGGGTCATGTCCGTTGCCATCGTCATGGGAAGCTCATCCGACGCGTCGATTATGGACGATGCGGTCCAAACCCTCCGCTCCTTCGGGGTGGACGTCGAAGTCCGGGTCATATCCGCTCACCGGACCCCCGACGACGCCATCGACTTTGCCCGCACCGCGGTCGATCGGGGGGTGCAGGTCCTCATCGCCGCCGCCGGAGGTGCGGCCCACTTGGCCGGCGTGCTGGCCGCGGCCACCCCGATTCCTGTCATCGGCGTGCCGGTGGCCCTGGCCAACCTGGGTGGCCTGGATTCCCTCCTGGCCATGGTGCAGATGCCCAAGGGCGTGCCCGTGGCCACCGTCGCCGTCAACGGAGCCAGGAACGCCGCCCTCTTGGCAGTGCGGATCCTGGCCCTCAGCGACGAAGGCCTGGCCGCCCAGCAGGATCAGTTCCGGAGCGACTTGGCCGATCAGGTGCACACCATGAACGCCGAGGTGCAAGCCCGCTACGCCGACTGAGAGACCCCGTCGGCGTCCGCCCCGCCGGCGGGTGCTGGGCCGCCGTCGGTTGGTTGGCCGTCGTCGGTCAACCCATTGGCAACTCCAGCCGAGGTATCAGGTGCCGTGGCCGTCGGTGACCCGGTGACCGCACTGGCCCTGGCCCCGGCGGCCCCCGAGCCCTTTACCACCGACGGCGATGGCATCACGGTGGACAGCGGGACGGTGGCCGGCGCCGCCCCCGGCGAGCTCATGCCGATGGTGCCGTTGACGAAACCGGCGAGTATCTCGATGGGCAGCGGGAAGACGAGCGTCGAGTTGTTCTCGCTGGCCACCTCGGCCAGCGTCTGGAGGGTGCGGAGCTGCATGGCCCCCGGAGATTCGTACAGCGTGGCCGCCGCCTCGGCCAGCTCTTTACTGGCTCCGAGCTCGCCGGTGGCGGCGATGACTTTGGCTCGCCGCTCCCGCT
>JADMIJ010000104.1 GCA_015478655.1 Acidimicrobiales bacterium
TCTCTGCATCATGCTCTCTGCATCATGCTCTCTGCATCATGCTCTCTGCATCATGCTCTCTGCATCATGAACCCCAAGAGCGAGTGTCATGAGAGGTTCATGGTTCGAGCGAACGGCAATTGGATGGTGAGCCCGATGGGCTCGCCGCAATGCCTCTGTTTTCACCCTTGGGGGCGACGCTGTGACGACACATCCGTGGCGTAGACAGGAGGAACCGGCGTTGGCGATGCCATCGGCTCTCTGGCGCTGTGGGCAGGCCATATGCCTTCCCCACCAGGTGGGTGAGGGTGAGTGTTCGGCAGTCCCATGTCTGAACAGACGCGGGACTGCCGGACACTCTGGCCGCCGTTCGGCGGCAGTCGGTTCGGCAGGGGCTCTTCGCACCGAAGGAGATGGGGAGCGGTCCGACGGAATCGCTGCGTTCCGGTTCATCGGCGTCAGCCAGGCGATGACCCAAGCCTTTCGGTCATCATGAACCCCGGTCGGTTCAACCATGAACCCTCTGAGCTGGTGTTCTACCGCTCTCATCGCCCTGACCGACGTACCCGCGTGTGTCAAGGCGGGCAACCCTGTGCCGACATCATGAACCTCGCCGGCTTCATCATGAACCCTTTGGGCTGGTGTTTGTCCCCCGCCAACGATTGTTCGGGGGTTGTGTGCCCATGATGGGCTTCGTGATGGGATCCGGAGCCATCCCCCTCATCGTGACGGCCACGGGCTCGCCCGGGATCTTGCGAACCTGAACGGAACGGCAGACTATTGGAGCTGCTCCCACGTCGAGGGCTGCAGGTCATCGCCTGGCCGGGCTTGAGCCAGAAGTTGTCGATCTCCTGCGCCAACGTCGGTGCCCATCCCACAAATGGTGGCTTGATCGTCGCCAACGCGAGTCCATCGTGAACCGTAGGGAAAAAGGGGGACCCCGAAGGGTCTCCCGGTCAGGCATCCTCGGCCGGAGCCTCGGGCTCGCTGGTGTCGCTGGACTTGTCCAGGAACCGGAACTGGTAGGGACCGGTGACCAAGTAGTGCTTGGAGTGCTGGCTCCCTTCGGTGTCGGTCCACTGGTCAAGCGCCAGGCGGGCGGTGGCCTCGAAGAGGCGGCCCTTGGTGCCGTAGCTGGCGATGAACTCTGCTGTCTTCTCCCAGGACTGGAGGTCGATGAAGACCGCCTTGTCCCGGCCCTGCTCGTTGATGGCCACCCTCACGGTGGTGACGGCCTTGCCTGCTCCGGTGGTGAACTTGAGCTCCGGATCGGCGGTGAAGCGCCCAGTGATGGTTACGGTGTTCATGGTGATTCCTCTCTTGTGGGTTGCTGTTGGAAGGAGGTGGCTCCGGGGATACGTCGGAGCGTCAGGGGTGCCCGAAGGGCCGAGGGAAGTTCTGGCGGGACCGGTTGCGGTCAGTGAGCACCGTGTCCAAGTAGACGCAGAGTCGAAGCACACGGTGCCGAAGTACACGCAGCGAGCGCCGCCAGAAGTTGTCCGCAGCCTTGACGCCCGACGGACCGGAGCATCATCTTGGGAACAGCCAGCCATATCCGAGAGAGGAACATCGGACACCTCGCGGATCGCCTGGCCAACTGAGCTGGCTCGCCAGCTGTCCCCCACAGCACGTTGGCACCGTGGACCTCTATCCGTGGACAGGTGGCCACGGGCAGGGACGAGACGGGGCGCCGGCGACTCGTCTGGGATGCAGAGTGCGTCGTTGTGCCCAGGCGACAGAAGAATCGCTCCGGCAACCGAAGACTTGGTGCCGAACCGATGGCGCCGAGCGGAGCACTCCCCGGCATCGTCGGCGCACCTGGTTGTTACCGCTGTCCGCCACCAGGCGGACAGCGGGCGCCGAGCAAGGCTGATCCCTTGGGAGGAAGCCAACAGTTGGCCTCCTCGCCCAAGGCCAGCGACCTCGTGTCGTGCGCATCGGCGGCACCCCGCCCGCGGTGCTCGGCCAGAGCAACCCGGGCGGGGTGCCGGTCGGAGTCTCACCAAAAGAACTGGGGCGCGAAGCGCCGCCATGGACATCCGTATTGCAAGAAATGTTGCGACGAGGCCAGGAGGCCAGTCCCGCCGGGGTCGGGGAACCCGATCCCGGCGGGATTATCATGCGGGGTTGGTCTCGCCGGTGAGCTCATTGGCGAGACTGTGGCGCTGGACCTTGTGGATGTCCACGGTGGCAAATCGGAGGCTGCCACCGATCTCGTCGGCCACCAGCTCGACCTTGGATCGGGTCTCCCCGTCCTCGGTCTCCCAGCGGCGCTCCTCCAGGTGGCCAGTGACCACGACCCGGGCACCCTTGGTCAGGCTCAGCGCGACGTTCTCGGCCAGGTCAAGCCAGCAGACGATGTCGAAGAACGAGGTGGACTCTTCCCACTTCTGGGTCTGGCGGTTCTGCCACCGGCGATTGACCGCTACTGACAGCGAGGTGGTGGCTTGGCCGTCTCTCGTGTACCTGATTTCAGGGTCCCGGGTCAGGTTGCCGGCGATGGTGGTGGATGTGATGGTCATGGTCTGTTTCTCCTCAAGATTGATGGCGGGTGGGGCGCTTTTCGCCCCGCTGGTCCGTCATCAATCGGATGTGCGCCGATTGCCCACCCCGGCGCCGGCGGTCAAAGGGCGGCCACTGGCCGAGCGAGGACACTTCGGTCAGGATCGTTTCGCCGATTCATTCGGCGTCGGTGATGAGCGAGTGCTCTTCGGATTCGGGCTGACTCAGAGCGAGGACGACCCTTTTGGTGTCTTTTTTATGATTGGTCGTCCGGGTCCGGGAGCACCGCATCACCCCACTGGCCAGCCGGGACGGACGTGACCTGATAGGAGCCCGACCACGAGTCCCTGAAGTGTCCTGTCCGCCGTCCTCGGCCAACCAGCGCATCCCCATCCCAACCGAGAAGGAGACGACATGAACACACTGCCAGAATCGGAAGGACTTGTCACCGGAGGTGTCGACACACATCGAGATCTCCATGTGGCCGCGGTGATTGACGCAGTGGGCCGGGTGCTGGGCACCGAGGCCTTCGCCGTCGATGCCGACGGCTATGAGGCATTGCTCACATGGATGCGATCGTTCGGAACGATCAGCTCAGTGGGGATGGAGGGAACCGGTTCCTATGGGGCTGGGCTATTTCGCCATCTGACCAGCCACGGTGTAGCCGTGCTCGAGGTGATCCGCCCCAACCGGCAGGCCCGACGTCGCAGGGGCAAGTCCGACCCCGCTGACGCAGAAGCAGCCGCCCGGGCCGCCCTGTGCGGAGAGGCATCGGGCACCAAGGCCCGTAATGGTGCAGTCGAGGCCATCCGTGCTCTGCGGGTGGTCCGCTGTGGTGCCGTCAAGGCGTCCACGCAAGCATCCAACCAGCTGAAGGACCTGATCGTCTCGGCTCCCGAGGCCCTCCGGGCTCGGCTGATGGGCTTGTCGACGCCCAAACGAGTCGAACTGGCGATCCGATTCCGACCGGGCACGATCGAAGACCCAACCGAGGCGACCAAGGCCGCTCTGCGTTCGGTGGCCCGTCGCTGGGTCGCCTTGCAGTGCGAGATCACCGAGATCGACCGCCAGCTCGCCGTAGTGGTCACAACCGCTGCCCCGGAGGGGCTCCTGGCCAAGCAAGGAGTCGGCTTCGACGTGGCCGGCGCCCTGTTGGTGGCGGCGGGTGACAATGCCGAGCGCCTAGGTTCAGAGGCCGGCTTCGCGGCACTTTGTGGCGCGAGCCCGATCGACGCCTCCTCCGGCAAGCAGGTTCGTCATCGCCTCAACCGGGGTGGGGACCGCCAGGCCAATGTGGCCTTGTGGCGCATCGTGATGACACGGATGGCGTGTGATCCACGCACCGCGGCCTATGTGGCGCGACGGACCGCCCAGGGCATGACCAAAAAGGAGATCATCCGTTGCCTCAAGCGCTATGTCGCTCGGGAGATCTACCGGGAACTGGTCATCGAAGCGCCACACGTGGTCACTGGGTTCTCCCCACCACTCGCTGCCTGAGCAGCAGACCCAAACCGCTTTGCAGCTGTCAAGGCCGGCCGCAGGCCGCCCGAAGGGGCTCGGCCTTTACAGCGACGACTCTCCGCTCACCATGGAATTGGACCTCCTCTCGGAGGTCCTGGATGCCCTCGGCGCGCTCGCCAGAGCGGAGCCATGCTCGATGGTCGATGTGAGAAACCAGGCAGCAGCCGGATTACGCCATCACGATCAATTTGACATAGGAGGCATCATAGAGGCCGACCCCGGTGCCGGCGTGCCGGCGATCTCCGGGGGCGAGGCGTATTCCGGAGCGACCTTGGAGGGCTGGCGGCGGTGTGGCACCAGCCGCTGAAGTGGCTCAGAAACGGTGGTTCTGTGCTCGTCCCCATCGCACCGAGCGCCGAACAGCGGCGGCGCGCCGTGCGATCATCACCTCTGCGTCAGGTACCGCCGCGCGCTCTCCGACATCAACGCGATCTCCGGCATCAATGGGTGCAGTGCGGTCATGAAGGGTTCACGGTCACAACCATGAACCCCATGACCTGGTGTTTTGTCCGTCCTTATCGCCTTGCCTGCGCTGCAGCACGAACCGACCCGGCAACATCGGCCTCGGAACCATGAACCCCTCATGGTCACAACCATGAACCCTCTGAGCAGGTGTTCTGTCCGTGCTCGGATTCACCAAGGCTCTGAGCTGGTGTTTTGTCCGGCAACAACAATTCCTCGAGTTTTCTCGGGCCATGAGGGTTTCCATGAGGCTTTTCATGAGGGTCCCTCTTCATCGTGGCAGCCATGGACTCCCCCACGATCCAACGGCTCCGATCCGAATGGCAGGCCCTCGGAACTGCTCCCCCATCGAGGGCGGCCTGTCATCGCCTGGCCGAGAGTGAGCCTGTGGTCGCCGCCCTTGAGGTGGGCGACCTTGCCGAGCTGATCGCGGCCCTTTCGCTCTCATCGGGCCGGCTGTCTCGCCACGAGGCGGCAGCCGTGATCACGGCGATGCTGAGGAGCGCCGATGTCGATGCCCTGATCCCTCGTGCCATCATCCAAGCGCTCATCCCTGGTGTTCTCGCTCTGTCCCGACGCATCGCCTTTGCCGGCGGGCCGTGGTGCGATCTCGACGCTTTCTACGCCGACGCGATCTCCGCACTCTGGGAACTGACTATGAGTTGGTCTGGTGCCAACCGCCCCTCCGCCGTCGGTGATCTGTTATCGGCAGTCCGCACTCGGCTGCGAACACTGCAGGCCAGCGAGCATCGACACCGCTGTCGGCAGGCCAGCACCCCCGACGCCTTGGACACACTCCCGGCATCGATCGGTCGCACGGGCGAGGACCTCTTGGCCGCTGCAATCGCCGATGCGACCGGGCACCGCCTGAACGTGGCCGACGCCGCCATCCTCTACGCAACGAGGGTGCTTGGCATGTCCCTCGGTGAGGTCGCCGACCTCGCCGGGATACCTGCTCATAATCTCAGGAGGCGGAGGCGGAACGCCATCGACCGCTTGGTGGCTTGACGTGTGCCAAACCAAGGCCGAGTCCGATCTCTGCGCTGATTCCGGCAAGCGACCGTGAACCGATGAGCCAATTCCTGACTATGCCCGAGGCTTCGATCCATTGCGGAGGCGTCCCGAGCCCTGAGACATTGTACCGGTTGGCGCGCGAGGGCCACCTGCCCGTCCGCCGGATCGGCCGGCGATTGGTGATCTCGGAGCGTCTCCTCGATCAGTGGATTGACTCGATTGGCGACGTACGAGCCACCGAGTTTCCCGGTGCCTCGCTTATGGATCGCCATCCCCAGGAGAATCTCTTCATCGAAACACAAAAGCCCGCTTGATCACGGGTGGCGTCCCCTCATGTGGTGGGCTTTGAGTTGAGCCAGGGCATCCACCAATAGGTGGGGCCATCGCCGTGATCCTCGGTGTGTTCCTTGCACGAACCCACCGAGAGGAGACACTGGTAGGGATCACCGATGGCCCCTGGATCAGTCTGTCCAGTCCGAACTACTCGACGCATTCCGAACCGGTGAGGGACTCGACCTCATCAAAGAAGCCGCAGCTCTGGTGTGCCAGGAGCTGATCGAGGCCGAACTCACCGCCCAGATCGGAGCCGACCGCTATGAGCGGACCAGCGCCCGGAGCAACGGGCACCGGCCCCGGGCACTCTCGACCAAGGCCGGTGATGTGGAGCTGGCCATCCCCAAGCTCCGGAAGGGGAGTTTCTTCCCCTCCATCCTCGAGCCCCGCCGGCGGGTCGATCAGGCCCTCTATGCCGTGGTGATGGAGGCCTACGTCCACGGGGTGTCCGCCCGGGCCGTCGACGTGCTGGTGGCCGCCCTCGGGGTGAGCTCGGGCATCTCCAGGTCCGAGGTGTCCCGGATCTGTGCCGGGTTGGACGAGGTGGTCGTCGCGTCGGGGGGATCCTCAGATCGGACTATCCCTCGTACACCACTCTGGTGGACTCAACTTACCTGGGGGCTTCAGTCCGTCAAGCAAGGTGAGCAGGTCTTCGGCGTGTTTCTCCTCAACGGCAAGGATCTCCTCGAGCTCCGCGCGAGGTCGGTCACCGCTCCCAAGCCAGTCGACAATCCCGCTGTACGAAGTAGTGGGCGCGCGGTCAGCCATAAGGCCCTCTCGAATCATGTTTGCCAACTCGGCGGACGAGTCGTACCCGGAGTGGACTCGGTTGAGCGAGTCCAGGTCATAGTCTGGGTCGTCGCGGGAGTTGAGTCTCGCACCGGCCATCCCAGACCGGTTGAAGCTCAACCTGGGACACCTGAGCGTGGTTTCGGCACACGACGAGCGTGTGGTGGTAGAACGAGCGACGGCCCTGTCCGCCGAACTGGGAGTGCTGCGGTGATCGAAGTTCGGCATCTGCGTTACTTCATTGTTGTGGCGGAGGAACTCCACTTTGGACGTGCGGCAGAGCGCCTGCACATGTCCCAGTCCCCATTGAGCCACACCAGATCCGGCAGCTCGAGCGCGAGATCGGCGTCGAACTAGTCAATCGTGCCCATCACGTCGTTGGGTTGACCGACGCCGGCCACGTCTTCCTCCGCGCTGCAAAGGTTGTCGTCGACGACCTCGATCAGGCCGTCTACCTGGCCAAGCGGGCCAGCCGAGGTGAGGTGGGAACTCTCTGCGTCGGCTATGTCAGCGAAGCCACTGCCGACCTTTTGCCCCTCAGCTTCAGAGCCTTCAAAGACGGCTTCCCCGACATCGAGATTGACCTGCTCGAGGGCACCACGGGAGCGCTTCTCGACGCCCTCCGGCGACGCCGCGCACCCACGTCACCGCGGTGTTGCGGCCCCGGCCCTGGTCGCGATGGTGGAAGCTGCCAGCCACGAGCACCGACGGCCCGTCGGGGCGCTCCACCCAACTCTGCAGCCGCTCTGCCATCCGGCCGGTCACACACAGCTCGGGGAGCACCACCACCCGGGCGCCGGCGGCCGCCACCCGGGCGATCAATGCGTCGAGCAACCCCTGCTGGGCTGCCTCGTCGGCGGGGCCGACCGGGAACAGCCGGCCAGCACGGCGCTGGCCCAAGATGAGCTCGTCGACGCTGCGGTTGGGATGGCAGGTGGCGATCACCGTCGAGGCATCGGCGAGGTCAGAGAGGGCCCCGGTCAGGTGGTAGTCAAGGGTCACCGAGAACTCCTCGGCCCACCGGCCGGCCAGGCGGACATGGCGGGTCTCGTCCAAGCGGTTGGCCAGCCGCCACGGCGGGGAGGTGAGCCCCACGCTCACCACCTGGCGCAGCCCCGGATCGTCGAGGGGCAGGGGATCCCCCACGGCCAGCTCGACCGGGCCGCGCCTCCGAAAGGCCCGGCCAAAGCCGTGGGCGTAGCGGGCGTCGAGCAGCTGGGCCAGCACGTGGGCGGCGACCACACCCGGCACCCGGTCGGGAACCTCCCCGAGCGCCGCGTCGATGAGTTCTCGGGTGGCCACGTCGATCACCGGCAGCTCCGCCGGACCCCTGAGCTCGTCGTGTACGTGGCGAAGACCGTGAGCGCGCCAGGCCTGACAGGCCGGCTCGCCCAGGTACTCCCAGAGCACGGCGTGATCATCGCGGCACCAACGCAACATCTCGGTCACCACCGCGAGCGGGTCGGTCTCGCTGGCCAGCGCGCCGCGCAGGCCGGCAAGGCGACGCCGTTCGGATCCCTGATCCCATCGGGTCCTGGTGGTCCGCTCCAGCACGGCGTGCGTACCGGTCAGGCGGGGCGAACGGGGGCGATTGAGGCCGGCGGCGAAGCGAGCAGCGAGCTCGGAGCCGCCGCAGACGCCGTCAGTCTCACCGGTGTCCCCCGCCTCACCAGCAGGCGGTACCGCGCTCGCCGAGCCCTCCGCCCTCCGAAGGCAGGGCAGCGCTCCGACCTGGGTGGTGCAGTCCTGGGCCGCCGTCGGGCACAGCTGCCCGATCGTGGTGGCCGCCGAATCGGCACCGGTTGCCGGGCTCATGACTTGACCTCCAACAGAGGCCCCGGAGTGGTGGGACGGGGGAGCTTCACCCCGGCTTGCCGGCCGAACGCGAACACGGCCGCGACCGAGAGCACCGCCAACCAGGCGAGGCCGAGCAGCAGGTACCCGATTTGGCCAAAGTGGGTGGTGAAGGCACCGTTGATCATGAGCTGTGATGCGCCACGCGCCGGCAAAAAGGCACCCCACGCAGGAGGTACCGGGCTGAACATCACCGTCTGGCCGTAGCCGACGTCGATGAAGGCCAGCAGGAGGACCAGGTACAGGCCGCCGAGTCGGCCGACAAGCGGTCCGAGCAGGACGCCGATCATGGCGTAGGTCAGGGCGACCAGCAGGTCGG
>JADMIJ010000249.1 GCA_015478655.1 Acidimicrobiales bacterium
TAAGCCTCGATACACCGATGAACGAACGGAGTAGGTAGCCGCGTATCCGCGGAAAGTGCCTCCCTGCTTGGGAAAATAGCGGTGTCGAAGACGCTGTTCCCGCCAAGCCAGGAGGCACTTTCAGTGAGTGGAGTATCGCGCGGAATCGACCGCATCGAGGTGACCTTCGACGAGCCCAACTTGGTGGCGAACGCCGGGCTGCTGTTGGTGGCCACATTGAGCGTCCGGCTCGGACTGGAACGCCTGATCAACGCCACCGTTCACCTCTCGGGTCGTGTCGGTGGAGCTCTTCCGGGACGCAAGGTGCTCACGTTGGTCCACGCCATGGCGGCAGGCGGATCGCACATCGACCACGCCGACCTGCTGCGCTCGGGAGCCACCGGGGCGGTGCTCGGGCACCGAGTGATGGCGCCCTCCACCTTGGGCACGTTCCTCCGGGCCTTCACCTTCGGTCACATCCGACAACTTGACCGGGTGCTGGGTGAAGCCCTGCGCCGGGCGTGGGCCCTCGGGGCGGGACCGGAGTCCGAGCAGCTCGTCATAGACCTCGACTCCACCATCTGCGAGGTGTGCGGCAAGGCCAAGCACGGCGCCGGCTACGGCTACACGAAGATGCTCGGCTACCACCCCCTCATCGCTGTCCGAGCGTGGACGGGTGAAGTGCTCCACGTGCGGATGCGCAAGGGCGCGGCCAACACCCAGCGCGGTGCGGTGCGTTTCGTCGAGGAGCTCGTGGCCCGAGTGCGCCGTGCCGGAGCCACCGGGGAACTGATCATGCGTTTTGACTCGGGCTTCTGGTCCAACACCACCCTCGCCACCTTGGAGCGTCTCGACGTCGGCTACACGATGGGAGTGCGCATGATCAAGTCCGTGACCAGGGCCGTCGAGGGCATCGACGAGTCCGCCTGGACCCCGATCGACTACACCTTCGATGGCGAGGCCGAGGTGGCGCAGTGTGACTACAAAGGCCGGCGACTCATTGTGCGCCGCACCCGGCTGGTCGGACGCCAGGCCACGCTTTGGCCACAGTGGCGGCACTTCGCCTTCGTGACCGACCTCGACGGTGACTGTGTCGACCTCGACGCCTTCCATCGAGCCCATGCCACCGTGGAGCTGGCCATCCGCGACCTGAAAGAGGGTGCAGGCCTCGAGCACGTCCCTTCGGGCCACTTCTTCGCCAACTCGGCGTGGCTTGTGTGCGCGGCCCTCGCCCATGACCTCATCCGTTGGACGGCCATGCTCGGTGACATCACCCCCGAGGACCACCTCACCGTGGCCCGCACCGTGCGCACCCGCTTCTTGTCGATGCCCGGCCGTCTCGTGAGCCGATCGGGCCGCTCGACGCTGCGAGCGCCGCTCGAGTGGCCGTGGGCCGACACATTCAACCGCGCCCTCGACCTGCTGCGCGCCCTGCCACCGGTTCCTGTGTAGCTCGGCATCCGCGGCAGGCGCACCGCAGACGATCGCAAGACGGCGCTGACAACCGAACGAACTTCACGAAGGCTTGGTCGAGCGCGTCCCGTCCGCC
>JADMIJ010000250.1 GCA_015478655.1 Acidimicrobiales bacterium
AAGCCGAACTGGGAGTTGCTCGCCACGGTCACTCCCCGCTGAATTCCGAAGCGCCCGTTTGGCGCTGCCATTTAGCTTCACAGTCGCCGCTTGAAACAGGCAAGCCAACTCCAGGGCAAGCGATTCCCTGCCCCACAACGGCACTTCGGAGGCGCTGGAGTTGACCCGCTTCGACGGACACGGGTTTATGGACTCAGGCCACCACGAGTGATGCTTCGTAGTCAAGAGCTTCGTAGTCAAGAGGGCTGAGGTGACCGAGCCCGGCTTGGGCCCGCTCCCGGTTGTAGAAGATCTCGATGTAGTCGAAGAGCGCACTACGAAGGCGTGATCGGCTCATGTAGATCAGGGGTCCGTGCATCCAACTGAGTTCTCGCTTGAGTGCCGCCCAGAAGGTCTCCATGGCGGCGTTGTCGTAGCAGTCACCCGTCGATCCATAGGACGGAACCAGGCCGAGCTCACGAAGATGGTTGGTGAAGTCGAGCGAAGTGTACTGACTGGCACCCCTTGTCGCTGTGGTGGATGAGCTCGGTGCCGGGTTCAAGTCGGGCCACGGCCATGGTCACCGCTTGGATCACCAGTTCGCTGGTCTGCCGGTTGCCCATCGACCAGCCGACGAGCCCCCGGCCACAAAGATCGCGCACACCGGCCAGGAAGAGCTTTCCTTCCCCGGTCGAGAACTCGGTGATGTCAGCCACCCAGCGTTCATTGGGCCTGCTGGCCGAGAAATCACGCTTGAGGAGGTCGCCGGCCGGAGCCACGTCCAGTCGACCACGTCGCCACTTCTTGCGGGCATGGACGCCGACCAGGTCCTCTTGGGCCATCAGCCTGGCCACCCGCTTGCGTCCGACTCGGGTTCCCAGTCGGCAGAGCTGGCCGTGGATCCGGGGCGCTCCATAGGTGCGTCTCGAGCGTTGGTGGATCTCCCGGATGGTGTCGGTCAGATAGGCGTCCTCGACGCACCGTGGGGAGGGTGGCTTGTTGGCCCAGGCGTAGTAGCCGCTGCGGGAGACCTTCGTTGCTCGGCACAAAGCCTTGACCGAGTACTGGTCTCGATGGGCGGAGACGAATCGATAGCGGCTTAGAGGTCCGTCTCCCTGGCGAAAAAAGCTGCCGCCTTGTAGAGGATCTCCCGGTCCGTCTTGAGGTCGGCGTTCTCGTTGCGCAGGCGCTTCAGCTCCGCCAGTTCAGACTCGGTCAGGGCGTTGGGATCTTTGGCCCGGACCTTGGCCTTGCTCTCGGCTTTCATCCAGTTGTTCAGGGTCTGATCGGGAATGCCCAGGTCTGCGGCGATCTGGCGCTGCGATCGATCACCTCGACGGACCAGCTCACAGGCTTCCCGTCGGAACTCCTCGGGATAGATATGCGGACGACCCACTGCGGGCTCCTTCCTCTGGGGTCTTCCCCAGAATGAAGTGTCCACGAGAGCGGGTCAACTCCAACGCCGGGAGGCTATGGCACTCTCCCGATTGACGGCTCTACGCGACCAACTGGGGAGAGCGGGTCCTGATCCTCGGTGGTGAT
>JADMIJ010000251.1 GCA_015478655.1 Acidimicrobiales bacterium
CGGCGCTCAGTCTCCTGACGCTTCCGATGTTTGCCGCGGTCTCGGCCAATCCCGCAGGTGCTCAGTCCGTCCCATCCTGCGATCTCATCCTCTACACCACGGTCGGGGCACCCGGCGCCAGTGCGGTCGGTCATGCTTTTGTCGCCCGAGTTCAAGGATTGGCTGGGCATCCCCTCACCTGCCGTCTTTCGCGATGCCCTTCGAGCCGCCGGTAATGGCAACAAGCTGTATGGCGGCACCGTGTCGGAGAACAAGAACAACTCGACCGCCAGTGGAGCGCCAGATCCTCCCCAGCCCAGCCCCCCTGCTGCGATGCGGCCGGCATCTTGCAGAATGCCGTGACCCAGCCGCGAGCGCTCGCTGATGAGTTACATGACCAGCTTTCCGTGCACCAACTCAAGGCGGACCATCTCAACAGCGATGGCACCTACCGCGTCGTGATCCGCAATGCGGACTCGAGCGAGAACCTCTACGGCTTCACCTGGGGAGACGGCTCGACATCATTGGGCCAGCGTCCGGCCCAGGTAGGTAATCGGAAGTCGTGTTCACTCACACGTACACGACGCCACCCGGAGGCCCGGTCAAGCTCTTCATCGTGGAGAACGGCCGAGTGAGCGAGTTCGACAACCCGATCCAAGGACAAAATGGCGGGTCGGGTAACCAGGCCTCGGTTGTGGACCCGGCACCCGGTCCTCGACACGCGTACAGCTAATTACTCATAGACCGCCGTGGTCTGTTCGGCCCTTAGCTCACCGTTCGGCCCAACCGAGTTATGGAGCCGCTCAGGCGGTCACGTCCCGACGGATGAAGGCGACGGTGGCCACGATCCCGGCCACGATCACGTAGGCCAGACTGACGAGCAGGGCGTGCCCGTAGCTCAAGGTCGACGTGCCTCCCTCTCCGACGATGGTGAGGGCCGAGCCCGGCAACCACGGCGTCGTGGCCGGGACGATCTTCATGACGATGCTCTCGATGGGGAGGAGCCAGCGGCTCGGGCCATCACCGCACAGTGGCCGGCCGTGACGGTGACCACCACCGAGCGCCCGGCGGGGGCGTTGGACACTTCGAGGAACTGGCTGTCGGGCCCGGAGGTGACCGAGCCTCCCGAGACCCGGGCGCAGTACCCGGTGGGGTAGTGGATCCGTGTCGGGACCATGATCACCGTGGGGGCACGAACGGCATGATCGGGTATGTAGGCGAGACGGAACCGACCGGTGGTGGGGTCGAACGACAGCGAGGTGGGCTTCCCAGCAATGGCCTGGGGGTAGGTGCGGGCCAGCACCCGGGCCGTGGGCCGGAGCCGACCATCGGGCCCGACCAGCGCTTCGTCGGCACTGCCGGTCGGATCGCGGTAGTACTTCCAGGACCAGTAGGTCCACCCGACCAGCGTCCGGTCGGCTTGTCGGGTCAGCTGACCGAGCAGGGTCACGTTCGACGTCGCTCCGAATTCGCTCACGAACCAGGCCGGACCGTTGGGCTGTGCCACCGATGCCAGATCGCTCCGGCT
>JADMIJ010000252.1 GCA_015478655.1 Acidimicrobiales bacterium
GGCTTGCCTGTAGGACCGGTGGGGCTAAGAAAAGCACAGCAGGCTGCGCCCGGAGAAGCCCTGGTTCGGTACCGAAGGACGCGGGTTCGATTCCCGCCACCTCCACTTATGATCATCTCCCTGACCTGCGAAAATACATTCATGCTAGTCAAATTCCATGATCGTGAGATAACCTAGGGATAACGGATGCAGCCCTAGGAGGCCCCCAGGGCCCCGGCAAGGTCGCGTTTCAGCAGGTCACGAGCAGTTTCAGGACGCCGTCGGGCGTTCTGGCGTGATGTCGTAGGCCGGCGGCGATGTTGTCCCAGCCGTCGAGTCGTAGGAGGCTGATGGCGGTGTTGCGCAGGGTGGCCATGACTTGCGGTGCGTTGCCGGTGCGGACTTGAGAGCGGTCTTCGTCGTAGGTGACGTCGCGCACCCAGTGGAGTCGGTTCTCGATGCCCCAGTGCCCTTGGATCCATGCGGCGAGGGTCGCGGCTGGTGCCGCGATGTGGTCAGCGGAGGTGATCAGGTAGACGACCTCGACGGTCCGCCGCCCGGCCTGGGTGACGCTCCGTCGGACTTGGGCAACCTGCGCGGCACCAGCGAAGGTGACCCAGTCGGGTGCGGTGATGACCTTGATGGTCCGGGTCACCGTGCGGCCGTGACCGGTGGTGGTGACCTGGTGGCCGACGGGGACCTTCGCCCAGGGCAGGTCCTTGCAGGCAGCATGCAGGCTCGGCTGGTTGGCCTTGACGGTGAACACGTAGTCGGCGCCAGCGGCGGTGATCAGGTTCGCGGTGTCGGTCTGGGTGTGCATCGCGTCCACGGTGACGACGGTGCCGTTGAGGTCGAAGAGTCCCAGGAGCCCTTGCACTGCTGGGATTTCGTTGCTCTTCGCGGCCACTGCCACCTGTCCCAGGACGGCCCCGGCACCATGGTCGTACGCGGCGACGAGGTGCGGAGCGGTCTTGGTCTTGGTTCGGGCGCCGCGCACGGTCTTCCCGTCGAGCGCGATGATCCGTCGTCCTCCCGCCACCGATGTTCTAGTCCACAGGTAGGCACCGAGCACCAGGTCGAGGGTGTCAGCTTCTAGACGTGCGAACGCACGTCGGATCGTCGACTCCCCAGGGCCTCGGCCATCGACGCCGAGTGGGGCCAGCGCGTGGGCGGGTTGGTGGGCTACCCACTCACCGATGGCCACGAAGGAGCGGGCTCCGGCCAGCACCGCTGCCAGCCCCACGGCCAAGATCGCGGGCAACCGGTGCTGCAGCCCCCGCGGGTCGCGGGGATCGGGCACCGTGGCCAACAAGCTCAGCAGATCGGGCCGGGTCGGCGTGGCACTCGCGGGCGCGGGCGAAAGCGTGAGTGAAGATGACATCGACGGGTGTGGTCCTCGGCTCGATGGTTGGAGTGAGAACCGCCATCAAAACCCCATGGACCACATCCGTCACACACGCCACACCGTCCGCCGGTCAACAAATTCGCAGGTCACAGCCCTACGAGGCGACCTTGCCGAGGCCCTG
>JADMIJ010000253.1 GCA_015478655.1 Acidimicrobiales bacterium
GTAACTGGTCAGGTGTCTGCCGGCGCGCCTAGTTGATCTCGGTCGTCAGTGTGTTGAGCATGGTGTGGTGTCTGCCGGTCAACGTCCGTCCTATGAGGAGCTCGCGGCCCTCGTCGAGGGACAGGCCGAGCAGATCACCCGCTTGGAGGCTGAAGTCGCTGAGTTGAGGCGGCAGTTGGGGCTCAACAGCCGGAACTCCTCGAAGCCGCCCTCGTCGGACTCGCCGTTCATCAAGCCCACCCCGAAGTCTCTGCGCCGCAAGAGCGGCCGCAACCCGGGCGGGCAGCCGGGCCATCCGGGGTCGACGTTGGCGCTGGTCGATAGCCCGAGCAAGCGGTTGCGGCATGAACCGGGACCGTGTTCGGGGTGCGGTGCGGACCTGTCGCGGGCCCCTGAGGTGGGCGTGGAGCGGCGGCAGGTGTTCGACCTGCCGCCCATGACGGTGCAGGTGACCGAACATCAGCTCATCACGCGCCGCTGCTCGTGCGGGGCCACGACCTGTGGAACAGCCCCGGACGGTGTGCGCTCGCCGGCGCAGTACGGGCCGCGGATCACCGCGATCATCCTTTACTTATATGTCGGGCAGTTCCTGTCCAAGAAACGCACCGCCCAGGCGCTGGCCGAGCTGTTCGGCACCCCGGTATCCGAGGGCACCGTGGCCGCCATGACCAAGCGCGCGGCCGCCAGCCTGGGTGGCTTCCTCGACCAGCTCACCGACCGGTTGTCCCAAGCCGAGGTGGCCGGGTTCGACGAGACCGGGTTGCGGGTCGCGGGCAGCTTGCACTGGGTGCATTGCGCGCGCACGGACAAGTACACCTTGATCACTTGTCACCCCAAGCGCGGTCGCAAGGCCATGAACGACGCAGGCGTCCTGGGCCGGTTCTCCGGCGTCGCGGTGCACGACGCGTGGGCGCCGTATGACACCTATGTCGATGTCAAACATCAGCTCTGTTGTGCCCACGCGCTGCGCGAGCTGGCCGCGGTCGCCGACACCGCGCCCCCCGATGCCGTGTGGTGCTGGGCCGAGCAGGCCGCCGATGCGCTCGTGGCCATGCAGAAGCTGGTCACCGAAGCCCTCGCCGCTGAAGACTCCAACCTCGACCCCGACGCGCTCGGCGAGCAGGTCGCGCTCTACCGATCGGCCGCCCAGATCGGCATCACGCAAACCGCCGCCCGAACCGGCAAGGTGATGGCCAAGCACAACGCGCTGGCCCGCCGACTGCTCGGCCGTCAAGACGACTACCTGCGCTTCACCGACGACTGGCGGGTGCCGGCCGACAACAACGGCTCCGAACGCGACATCCGCATGATCAAACTCCGGCAGAAAGTGTCCGGCTGCCTGCGAACCCTCACCGGAGCCCAACAGTTCTGCGCGATCCGCAGCTACCTCTCCACCGCCGCGAAACACGGCAAAAACTTCTTCGAAGTCCTCGTCATGCTCACCGAGGGCCGACCCTGGCTACCCGCAATCCCTTGACCACTGCTCGGGGAGCTGACTAGTTAC
>JADMIJ010000254.1 GCA_015478655.1 Acidimicrobiales bacterium
TCTAGCCAATGTGTCCCTTGTGGGACGCCCGTTCCGGGCTGAAAATGGGTACGTGGCCGTCCGGGTGACGTCGTTGTTCCTATGGTCCGTTGAGGCCGTCGTCTAGCCGGGCGGTGGGAGTCACGTGGTGGGCCTTTCATTGTTGCCGACGCTGTTGTCGAGCACGAGGACTAGATTCGCTGTTCAGCCCTGGTGACTCCTCCCGGGCGGTCGCACCGTTGATGGTGTCGATCGCAGGAGAAGGAGGCGAGGTGGATGTTCAGCGAATCGCAAGACGATGAGCAGATCATCGAGCGGGTCGCGGCCTTGGACATCGGCAAGGCCGAGGTCGTGTGCTGTGTCAGGTTGCCGGCCGCCGCGGGCACGAAGCGGCGGGTCCAGGAGGTCACGACCCATTCGGCGATGACCCGGTCGTTGATCGAGTTGGCTAATCGGCTGGTCGAACTGCAGATTGAGCGGGTGGTGATGGAGGCCACCAGCGACTACTGGCGTGCCCCGTTCTATCTGTTCGAAGCTCATGGGCTGCGGCCGTGGTTGGTCAACGCCAAGGACGTGCGGCATCTGCCTGGTCGACCCAAGACCGATGTGTTGGACGCGGTGTGGCTGTGCAAGGTCGCCGAACGCCAGATGCTGCGCCCCAGCTTCGTGCCTGCAGCTGACATCCGCCGGTTGCGAGACCTCACCCGCTACCGGGTCGATCTGGTCGGGGTCCGCAACGCGGAGAAGAACCGGGTCGAGAAGCTGCTCGAGGATGGCTGCATCAAACTCTCGGTCGTGGCCTCCGACATCTTCGGAGTCTCAGGCAGGGCGATGATGGGCGCGCTGATCGCCGGCGAGCGCGACCCCCAACGGTTGGCTGACATGGCCCGCTCCCGGATGCGGACCAAGATCGGGTTGCTGGAGGAGGCCTTCGCCGGGCTGCCGATGGGCACCTTCGATGACCACCACAGGTTCTTGCTCTCGCGGATGCTGGAACGCATCGACCGCGGCGACAGCGACATCGCAGCCCTCGACGCCGAGATCGAGCAGCATCTCCTCCCTTTCGGTGACGCGGTCGCCCGGCTCGATGAGATCCCCGGGATCGGGCCGACCGCGGCCGCGATCATCATCGCTGAGATCGGCCTCGACATGACCCGGTTCCCGACCCCGCGCCACCTAGCCTCGTGGGCCAAGTTCGCACCCGGGATCGCAGCCTCGGCTGGCAAGAACAAGGGCAACGGATCCACCGGGCACGGCAACCGATACCTCGCCCGCGTGCTGGGAGAAGTCGCCGTCGCCGCCTCGCGCACCGACACATTCCTCGGCGCACGCTATCGACGCATCGCGCGCAGACGGGGCAAGAAGAAGGCAATCGTCGCGATCGGACGATCATTGCTGGTCGTGATCTGGCACCTCCTCCAAGACCCCGAGGCACACTTCGAAGATCTCGGTCCCGACCACTACAACCGCCACGCCGACACCACGTCCAGGAAACGCAACCACATCAAAGGCCTCGAGGCACTC
>JADMIJ010000255.1 GCA_015478655.1 Acidimicrobiales bacterium
TTTCCGCGGACGCGGCGAATTCAGTTCAATGGGCTCCGTGAAGAGTTGGGGCTAGGGCTTCTTCAGCTAGAGGCGAGACACGGCGCCTGGGATGGAGCGGAACCATGGCGAGAGCGGAACAATGCGGACGACTGACTGGAGGAATGGCCCTCCGCGACGTCGAGTTGACGGTTGCGCCAGGGCGACTTATGTCTGTCTCTGCTCGTCTGCTTCGGTTCTTGCTGAGGTTGGAGCCGGCAATAGGGCTCACCGCGAAGTTGATTGCGCAATCGGCGTCGGACGCAGGGTGTAGTTCCAGTCGCCATGCCACTCGTGTCTGGTCAGCGGGAGCGCTTTCAGTTCCTTGTCGGTGACGACCACACCCTTGGGGTAGAACTCGGTGTCGAGTTCGGCACGGATGGTCAGCCCGGTCTCTGGGGTGGTGGCCGAGATGAGTTCCACGATCGTCCGGTAAGAAGTGAGAGGACGGCCCCGCCAGTTCATGGAGATGAAGCTGAACATCCGGTGTTCGATCTTGTTCCACTTGGAGGTTCCCGACGGGTAGTGGATGACGGTGATCTCGAGGCCGGTGTCGACCGCCAGCTTGGCCAGTTCGACCTTCCAGGCGCGGATCCGATACCCGTTCGACCCTCCGGCATCAGCGGTGATGAGCAGCTTGGTGGCGTCGGGGAACCGGATCCGTCCCATCTCTTCCCACCACCGACGAATCGTCTCGACGGCGAACGCCGAGGTATCGGCCACGTCACCGACCGATACCCACCCCTCGTTGTTGATGACGTCGTAGACGCCATAGGGGATGGCCTTGCCGGACTCGGGATCGATGAAGTCGTGGTCGAGGACCGCCACCGGTTGCCCGGCCGGTTGGTACTCGGCGCCGCCGTTGTTGTACTCGCCGTGGCGGTGTTCTGCGCCGGCTCGGTGATCGCTGCGATCGCCCCCACCACCGACATCCTCATCGTCGGCCGGGTGGTCATGGGTATCGGCGCCGCCGCCTCGGAGCCCGGCACCCTGTCGATGATCCGCCACCTCTATCCCGACCGCGCCGAGCGGGCACGATCCCTTGGAATCTGGGCCGCCGTGTCCAGCCTCGGGTTGGCCCTCGGTCCGCTCGTCGGCGGCTTGTTGGTATTCGGATGGTCGTGGCGGGCCATCTTCTGGGCCAACGTCTTCTTCGGCGCGCTGGCCTTTATTAGCGCGGCGATCGTGCTCCCCGAGAGCTCCGATCCGGTCCGAGGCCGGTTCGACCTGCCCGGGATGTTCCTCGGCGCACTGGCCCTCGGGTCGCTCACCTTTGCCATCATCCTGGGAGAGACCTCGGGATACCGGACCTGGTGGATCGACCTGCTCTTCCTGTCCGCCCTGGTGATGGCCGCCGCGTTCGTGTTGGCGGAGCTCCGGGCCACAAACCCGGTGCTCAACGTCCGGTATTTCAAGAAGCCCGCCTTCCCGGGATTACTGAGATGATGGGCACACGGCACCCCCAGAAACAGGATCTGAGCT
>JADMIJ010000256.1 GCA_015478655.1 Acidimicrobiales bacterium
CGACGCTCGGTTCCCGGCCACCTTCCCGTCGGGCCAGGGCACCGACCTGGCCGGGGTGATCGACCAGGTAGGCGAGGGCGTCGACGGGTTCGCCGTCGGGGACGAGGTCCTGGGGTGGACCGACCGGCGGGGGAGCCAAGCCCAGTACGTCCCCGTCCCCGCCGACCACCTGGTGGCCAAACCGACCTCGATGGACTGGGCGGAGGCCGGCTCTCTGTTCGTAGCCGGCGTGACCGCTTACGCCGCCGTGCGCGCCGTCGGTGCTGGTTCCGGCGACACGGTCGTGGTGTCGGCCGCGGCCGGCGGTGTCGGATCGATCACCGTGCAGCTGCTCAAGGTCCGAGGGGCGACGGTCATCGGCATCGCCTCGGAACCCCACCATTCCTGGCTGTCCTCCATCGGGGTCACGCCCGTGGCCTATGGCGACGGCCTCATCGAGCGCATCCGGGCTGCTGCCCCCTCGGGCGTGGACGCCTTCATCGACACCTTCGGACCGGACTACGTCAAGCTGGCCATCGACCTCGGGGTGCAACCCGAACGCGTGGATACCGTCATCGCCTTCGGGGCGGCTGAGGAGTACGGGGTGAAGACGGAAGGCAGCTCGACCGCCTCGAGCAGTGATGTCCTGGCCGAAATGGTCGACCTGGTGGCATCAGGTCGGATCACCGTCCCCATAGCTGCTACCTACCCGCTCGACCAGGTCCGAGCGGCATACACCGAGCTGGAGAAGCGGCACACCCAGGGCAAGATCGTCCTCATCCCTTGAGCCACCCGATCGGCACCCGGACGAGCACGCTCAGAGTTGCTCGATCCATTCACTGACACTGAGCACGGATGCCTGTCGGGGGAACACCTTGTCCAGTAGGACCCGATGGACTTCGGGATCGGCGTCGGCGCACCCGTCGTGGAGAACGGTCAGCTGGTAGTCCAAGTCGGCCGCCTGGCGCAGCGTGGACAGCACCACACCACTGGTGGCGATGCCGGTCAGCACCAGCGAATCGACCTCCACGGATCGCAGCACCACATCGAGGTCGCTCCCAGTAAACGCGCTCACCCGCTTCTTGACCACCACGATGTCGTCGGGCCCAGGGGTCACGGCGGGGTGGATTTGGGTGGCCGGGTCGTCCAGGCCCATCCCCCCAGCAGTGCCGATGGCCGAGAAGCTCTTGTTCTTCCCGCTGATCTCGGCCCCGCCGGGGCGGAAGGCCACCCGGACGTAGATCACCGGAACACCGGCGCGGCGAGCAGCCGTCGTGGTGCGGTCCAGCGCGGCGAGAAGCGACTTGGAGCCATCGGGAACGCGATCGACGATGCCGTTTTGGATGTCCATCACCAACAGTGCGGGGTGTGCCATCGGTCCATCATGGCCGCCGGCCAAGAAGGTGACCACTTCCCGCCGGTCCGGCGTGGGCCGGACAGCCGAACCCCCTTGGCCCGGCGACAGTCATTCGTCGATATGGTGACACCGTCCCACCGACGACAACCTGGAGTACGTGCACG
>JADMIJ010000257.1 GCA_015478655.1 Acidimicrobiales bacterium
CGACTGGCCGGCCTCGGTCGTGCCCACCCCGCCCGGGTCGATGCCGCCATGGCCGGCGTCGAGGAACACCGTCAGTCCACGGTCACCGCTGGTGGGGGCGAAGGCCTGACAGGCGCCGGACGCGAACGCCGACGGGTCGAGCGAGGTTCCCCCCGGAATGGCCGAGCCGGTGGCGTTGGCGTCGGCGTGCCTGACGGCCGCGCCCAGCCCCCAGGCGCCCAGTGCGACCGCGCCCACCACGACCAGCACCAACATCACCCGTCGTCGCCGACGGCGCACGGAACGTCCCACGGATCAATGCTCCCCCAGTCCGGTCGGCTTGGGGCATCGGGGTCACGGCTCAGGAAAGGACCTTGGCGCGGAAATTGCGCAGGCCGATGGCCATGAAGGCGGCGATGAAGGCCACGATCACCGGATAGATCACGTACAAGTGCATATGGGGAGCATCGGTGAACGCGGCCCGCATGCCCTCGTTGACGTAGATGAGCGGGTTGATCAGCACCACCGTCTGCAGCCAGTGGAAACCTCCGACCTTGACCGGGGCAAGCCGGGTCCACTGGTAGTACGTGCCCCCGAGGAAGGTGATGGGCAGGACCACGAAGCCGAACATGAGCCCGATGTTGCGGGGCTCGAAGCTGGTGCCCAGGACCAGACCCAGCGAGGTCATGGCGATGCAGGCCAGGGGCACGATGGTGACGATGATCCACCAGTGGAACGAGAGGTTCGGCTCCACCCCGGCGGCGTGGACCACCGAGGCGATCGGCAGCACGATGGCGGCCGAGATGATCCCCTGGGCACCGCCGGACAGCACCTTGGACGTGGCCACCAGCCAGATGGGGCACGGGGCCTGCACCCGGTCCTCGATCTCGCGGGTGAATCCGAATTCCTGGGCCAGTTGCATGGCCACGGCCTGGACCCCCTGGAACATGATGGAGATGCCGACCACGCCGGGCACCAGCACGGTGGCGAAGGCCGACTCGGCCTGGGGGTTGCCGGTGCCGCCCCCGATACCCTGGCCGATCTTGGGGAACACGTAGAGGAACACGAAGCAGAGCAAAAAGGGCTGCACCAGGGTGCGCACGGCGAACTCGATGAAGTTCTTCTTGAGCACGACCAGGTCCCGCAAGATGAGGGCCCGGAGGGCCACCCAGCTGGCCGCCCCGGCCGAGCGGGTCGGCACCCTGATCACCTGGTGGCCCTCATAGGTGTGGGACAGGTCGGTCGTGGTTGCCGCCATCAGTCCCGGAGCTCCTTTCCGGTCAAGTTGATGAACACCGTCTCCAAGCTGGGCTCGGCCACGGACAGATCAACCACCGGGAACCCGGCCCCCTCTGCCGCCGTCACGATCCGGGGCACCAGGCGCTCGCCCGCCTGGACGTGGAGCTCGACCCCGCCCTCGATGGCCCGGCTGTTGGTCACCCCGACCACGTTCTCGGTGAGAGCGGTAGCCAGCGCGCCGGAATCGCCCGGGGCTTTGATGGTCACGATGGTGTCC
>JADMIJ010000105.1 GCA_015478655.1 Acidimicrobiales bacterium
GCGGCCTCAGGCTATGACTCCAATCCGCGCGGTATTACACGAAGGTCTTTAGGCCAACCGATCTCGGATTGGCAGACAGCCGTTGCCGACATCGCCGCCGAGTTACTCGGGCTGGCCGGTGAAGACCCGCTGGCGCTCAGGCGTCTGCAGCTCGAGGGACTGGTTCCCTTGGAGCTCGGGCTCCTGAGCTCGCCGCCGCAGTGGACGACCGCTCCGAGCGGCCTGGTAGCAAAGGCCCAGTCCGCCCTGCTCGCTGCCTTCCCCGGGCCGTCCCGGGGACCTGCGCCGAGCGGCGAACGGGCCCGGCGTCCCGATGACCCTGGAGATGACCGGAGAAGGACCCGATGAACCACAAACGTCTCGTCGCGACCATCGCCGCCGGTGTCCTGGGCGCGGCCGGGATCGGCACCGGTCTCGCCTTCGCCGCCGGCGGCGGCTCCAGCGTCTCGGCGAGCCACGCCTACTACAACTCCGAGATGTCGCCCTCGGGCAACTACTCGATGGCGAACCACCAGGCCTACCGCTGGATTACCGGCGGCAGCGCCGCCCCGGGCTGGGAGCGAGGCAGCGACCTGCCGACCTTCATGATGGGCTGGACGGGCGACCATCCGGGCGAGTACGTGGGCTCGCTCTTCGCCAACGCCCCCGGGCCCCGGGCGACTCCGTCTCAGGCCCTACAGCTCGGCGGCGATGTCCCGTCCGGGGCGAGCCTCGACGCCCCGGCCAACCGGATCACCTTTAGTGGCCGGAGCGTGCGCTTCGCCGTGGTGGCCAGCCCCTCCATGCCGGCCGAGAACTTCCGCATCGCAGGCAGGACCGACCCCACCATCGTCGTGCCCGCCGGGGCGACCGTCAGCATCGAGGTCGCCAACGCCGACACGGACATGGCCCACGGCCTGGTGGTCACCGCCTCAGGCGCGGCATCGACGTGGATGCCCTTGATGACCGCAAAGCCCGCGTTCTCCGGCTCGGCGCTGTGGTTCCTCGGGGAGGCGAACGCTGCCGGCTTGCACACCGCCACGCTGGCCTTCACCGCCTCCCCACCTGGCACCTACCAGTACCTGTGCCCGGTGCCCGGCCACGCCCAGGAGGGCATGGCGGGGAACTTCGTCGTGGTGGCTGGCTCGTGAGCGTCCAAGGGACCCGCGGGGTCATCCCGTCCATGGACCGTGTGGCTGCGAGCAGCCGGGATCACGGCGCGAGCGTCGTCACCTCCGAGCGCGTCCTCTCCGAGGCTGCCGGCGTGGCCCTGGCGGCCACACACCTCGTCATCGTCTGGCACGCCGGCGCGCTCAGCGGCGAGCAAGCGATGCACCTGCTGGCCCAGGCGGTGGCCGAGCGCGGCTGGCCGAGCGCCGCAGCGTCTCGGAAGGGAGAGGTTTCAGCGGCGACGGCGGCGCCACATCGTAGAGAGGGCAGCCATGCGACACCCGGCTGTCATCCTCCCGTGATGAGGGAGGGTCGGAGGTGACCTGATGGAGCCCATCGCTCGGATCAATTGGCGCGTAGCCAGGGAAGGAGGGCGGTGACGTGGATAGCGCAACCTCGAAGAGCAGGCCCGTGGCGCGGCTCGCGGCGCGACTAGCCGGACGGGTGCCCGCCGCGACGGTGGAGGCCTACCTGCGTGCCGGCAGCGCCGTCTACGACGATTTCTTCGCCGCCGAGGCGCTGCGCCGAGACCTGGTGGCGTCGGGAACGGACCTGTGGTCGCTGGGTGCGGGGCCGTCCTCGCAGCTGCTCGCCACCTGGTGTGCCTTCGGCTTGCAGACCCTTGGCGAGCGCCTGGTGGCCTCAGAGAACGCGGCGAGCCCGCGAATGGCCGGCTATCTGCCGGCCATGACCGCCGAGCAGGCGAGCGTGTTCCTGGACGCGGGCCGTACGTGGTCGGCTCGGGCCCGGCGCGCGGTCGCCGATGCGGGCTACGACCTGGCTGACGAGGTCCGGCTCCCCGCCACGTTGCCCGTCTGGAAGCGGATGGAGCCCTGCCCGCCCACCCACGTCGAAGCCATGCTCGCCGCAGCCCAAGCACTGAGCGACCGTGGGCAGGCGGCGCTCGCCGACTTCTGTGGCAGCTCCATACCAGCTGAGCACACGGGCACGGCCGACCAGCTTCGGGGCCTGTATGCCCAGGCCGATGCCGCCATCGGGCAGGCCGAGCAGATGTGGAGGCCGAGTCGCTACCAGCCCCTGCACCGGGCCGTCGAGGACGCGCTGCGAGACGCCCTGGACCAACTGTTCCGGCTCGGACAGGTGCTGGCCCGACCCAGCCTGCTCGGGGCAGACGGCGCCAAGGGCGCCGGGCGCGGCAGGCACCGAATGCCCGGCGAGCCCGGTTTCGACCCGTGGTGCCTGTCCGACTCCGCCGCGGCGCGTTCGCTTGGTGGCGACCTCGCCGCCAAGCGGGCGCTGGAGCACCTCTGGGGCAGTGACCCCGACCCGGCGGCCACCCTCGCCCTGCTCGAGACGGTCGAACAGGAGGCGGACGACGGCAGCATCACCGGCAGTGACGAGAGCGGGAGCTACTACTACTGCACCCCCTGGCCGACCATCTACACCGTCCGCCGACCCGTCACCATCGCCGGACACAACCTGACACCCGGTGAGCAGTTCACCCTTGACATCTGTGTGGGCGGCCACATGGGCCGTGCACCAGGGTTCCACCGCGACCTGCTCGTCCAGAACTTCCACCCGACCTCTCGGCTGCGTTACTGCGACCAGGAGTCCGACCGGCCCGTCGCCTCCTGGTGAGTCCCGGACCGGCGGAGACGACCGACGGGGGCCCTTTGCGCTGTCGTTTGCCGGGCCTGGCAGCGTCGGCCGAGCCCCGGGGGCCCCGAGGTGACTCGATCCCAGGTCGCGGCGATGAGCTCTCAGCACACCACTGGCGGATCGGCCACCTGGTTACGTCGGTGGTTCCCCGTCTTGGGGCCGAACCTCGGGCGGCTCACACCACGCTGTGGCGGAGGTGGTCGCTGAGCAGGCCTGACGACGACCTCCTCCAGAGCCCGCGGGGCTGAGGCGCCCTGGGTGTCTACGTCTGGGCGCCGCCGGTCGCCCTCGACCGTCTTGTGCAGGCCGCGCCTGATCACGGTTTCCGGGCCCTTGGGTATCGATGCTTCGTGCGTATCGACTGTCACCCACAGCCCTGAGTGCCTGGTGGACGCGATCGCCCGGTGCCCGAGCCGACTCCGCGTCCGAGCCGACTCCGATGGCTGGGCCGCTCATGGCCGCCAGCGGGGGGCTGGGCGCATAGCCGGCGCGTTGGTATTCGCGTGCTCGACGATCCGGCAGTAGCACGTGGCCTCGCCTGGCAGCCGGTCGGCCTTGGCTTTCAGCGCCATCAGCTCAGCCCGCATCGCCACCAGTTCGCCCACGCGTCGGTCGATGTCGGCTACCTGGGAATGGAGCACCGAGAGCACGTAGTCGCAGGGGCGCTCGTCGCGCTCTTTGAAGGCCAGGATCTCGGCGATCTCCAACAGGTTGAAGCCCAGGCGCTGGACGGATCTTGCCCATTTGGTGACGGGTCCGGTTGAGAGTGAAGGCGTGCCGCCGAGCCAACTACTGCGGTTCCGGGCGACTGGTTGGCTGTCGCCGCGTTGATGTCCCGGTGGGAAGGTGCGGGTTGTGCGCAGCGCGCTTCCGTAATTGGGGCGGATGCCGGCTCGCCAGCCAGCCCTTACGGTGCTCGTATGGCTGTTCGGTGGCGCAAGCATCGGGGGACCTTCGGCCCTACTGGATGCCCCGTGCCGTCCCCTACCGTGAGATGGCATCGCAGCCCGGTGTTTTGTCTGCGCTTCGGCCCCCGGCGGGCGCCGATATCGCGGCTATGTCGCGGTGTGCAAGGGAGGGAACCGTGGTGATTACCCAAAGCAGCAGGCCAAGCCGAGGTGAGTTCGCGGGTCCGGTCACGACCCCCAACGACAACGGCCTCGGTCAGCTGATCAGCCGGTTGCGGGCGATCGTGGTCGCACTGCCTGGGCACCTGCCTAACCCGGCCGACGGCGTTGCCTGGGTCAACCTCGACGACGCGCTGTCCGCCCTGCACCGTGCGCTCATCGCGTTGGGTGAGATGGACCGAGCAGTCTCTGCTACCGATGGCGCGGTCGGTGATCGCACGACAACACGAGTCTCTTCACCCGAAGAGCTTGTTGCTCTACAGCAAGGAGGAGTCCAATGAGAGCCGCTGTTGTCCACGATTTCCGTCAACCACTGAGGATCGAAGAGGTCCCCATCCCCGAACCAGGTCTCGGCGAGGACGTCGTCAAGGTCGAGACCAGCGGACTTTGCCACACCGACATCCAAGCCGCCACGGGGACAGGCCGGTCAAGCCCATGCCGCCGTTCATCCCCGGCCACGAGTCGGTTGGCTTGGCCGAGCAGGTCGGGCCCCGAGGTGCGAGGCGTGACCGAAGGTGACCGGGGTAGCCGTCCCGTGGCTGGGCGACGCGTGCGGAACGTGCGACTACTGCGCCTCGGGGCGCGAGACACTCTGCCCCAACCAGGAGATGAGTGGCTACACCGTCGACGGGGGTGGGAGGGATACGTCAAGGCCAACGCTTCCCTTCGTCGGGCACGTCCCCGATGGCATCGATCTCCTCGACGCCGCCCCGCTGACTGCGCCGGGGTAACCCCTTACGAGGCGGTCAAGGTATCCGGGGTCCGTTCGTCGTACCTCGCCGGCGCGTCGATGGCCGATGTGGATCTCATCGACACCAAGCTGGATATGGCAGCCAAGCTGGGTGCCGAGCACACCTTCAACGCCAAGGACGAAGCTCGTCCGCTTGCGTGCCCAGCGGTAGGAACATCTCGTGCCTCGTGACCCCGCCGGCCGACACCGACGTGCGATGACCGCGGTGGTGATGCCGAGCTGGATTTGGCGGGGGAGCATGCGGTGGCCGTGATGTCCGCGGTGGATCTGTCGTCGATGCCGATCGAGGACCTCAAGAGCGAGCTGCCTGAGCGATTGGTGCCGCCTGTCCATCTTCCTCTCGGCCGCACGAGACGCAGGACGCTGCCAGACTCGGTCGCAGGGCCGGCATCGTTGTTCCTTTCGGAGCCGGGGTGTCCTGGCGAGCGCCATTCGACGTCGACAAGGCGGCCTGCGGACCAAGCCGGTAGCGGTCGTGCTCGAAGGCCACCCCGAGACCAGCGGACCAGCGACATCACCCGAGCCAGGTTGCGACATGGGCCGGGACAGTAGGCCGCGGGGCCGGGGTCGACCCTCAGCCCTTGTGCCACTTCCATTTCCCGAGTGCGAGCCGGCTTGGACCCTCGTGGTCGACGGCTTCGATGTCCTGCGAGAGCGGGAGGTCGAGTCCTGGCTGAGTGTGGGAAACGGGGTCATCGGTACCCGGGGATCGCTGGAAGACGATGACGACGCGTCGAATCCCGGGACCTACGTCGCCGGCGCCTACGTCCAGGGCTCAGATGAAGGCTCCGGCCCCGAACTCGCTCCCGTGCCCGACTGGATCCGGCTCGTCCCGCTGGTGAGCGACACGGCGGTGACCCTTCTGACCGGCACGGTCGTCGAGCTCCACCGGGCGCTCGATCTGCGCCACGGGGTGCTGACCCGCACCTGGTGCCAGAGTCTCGACTCGGGGCTGCAGGTGTGGTTCCGCTCGGCCCGCTTCGCCTCGATGGCCGACCCCCAGATCCTGGTGCTATGGGCAGAGCTCGAAGCAGACGGCGCCGAGGCACACTTCGTTGCTGGCGGCGAGGAGCCGGTGCTCCGGGAGATCCCTGCCCGCATCGGGGCGGTTGAGCTCGCTACCGTGACCCGGTGCCCGCCGGGGCAGGTGGTGCGCCTCGGCGCCGTGCGCCGTCCCTGGGCCGGCGAGGAGCGGTCCGCCGCCAAGGTGTTGGCCGACGCCGATCGTCAGGGGGTCACCCGGCTCTTCGAGCGTCACCGGGCGGCCTGGGAGCGACGCTGGGGGAACGCCGACGTCGTGGTCGAGGGGGACCCCGAGGCCCAGCGGGCGCTGCGCTTCGCCGTCTATCACCTCATCTCGGCCGGCGAGGCCTCTGGTACCTCCTCGATCGGGGCGCGGGGACTGACCGGCCCGGGCTACCACGGTCACGTCTTCTGGGACACCGAGGTGTTCGCCCTGCCGTTCTTCTTCGCCGCCCACCCGCCCACCGCCCGGGGCCTACTCGCCTACCGCCACCGGCTGCTCCCGGCCGCTCGGGCCAAGGCCGCCGCTATGGGGTATCGGGGCGCCCTTTATCCCTGGGAGTCAGCCGACACTGGTGAGGAGGTGACGCCGCCCTTCGCGTACGGCCCTTCGGGTGAGCGGATCCCGATCCTCACCGGATCCCAGGAGCACCACATCGCCGCCGACGTCGCCTGGGCCACGTGGTCCTACTGGGCCTGGACCGGCGACGAGGACTTCCTCCTCACCTGTGGCGCCGAGATCCTCGTCGAAACGGCGCGCTTTTGGGCGTCCCGGGCCCGCCGGCGGCGCGACGGCCGGCTCCACATTGGCAAAGTTATCGGTCCCGACGAGTACCACGAGTCGGTCGACGACAACGCATTCACCAACCTTCTCGCCCGCTGGAACCTCGAACGAGCAGCCGAGATTGTCGAGCATCTCTCCGACTCCCGTGGAGACGGGCGCGAGGTGCTGTCCCGTCTCGCCTGCCAATCGGGCGAGGCAGAGCGTTGGCGGCGTGTGGCCGCCGGGCTCGTTGACGGCTTCGACCCCGCCAGCGGCCTCTACGAGCAGTTCGCCGGGTACTTCGCCCTGGAGGACCTGGCTGCGGCGGAGCTGGCTGAGCCCCCCTTCGCCGCCGACGTGGTGCTCGGAAGCCGGCGGCTTCGCCGCTCCCAAATCATCAAGCAGGCCGACGTGCTCATGGCGGCCCACATGCTCCCCGAGGCCCTGCCCCCCGAGGTGGCGACCGCCAACTACCGATACTACGAGCCGCGCACCTCCCACGGCAGCTCGCTCTCGCCTGCCATCCACGCCGCGGTCGCCGCGCGCGTGGGCGCCGCAGACGACGCTCTCTCCTACTTCCACATGGCGGCGGGCATCGACCTCGGAGACGAGATGGGAAACGCCGCCCAGGGAGTGCACATGGCGGCCCTGGGCGGGCTGTGGCAGGCGGCAGTGGCCGGCTTTGGCGGCGCCCGGGTCGGGCTCGACGCCCTGCGCGTCGACCCCCGTCTCCCGCCCTCGTGGCGGCGGCTCGCTTTCCCCGTTACCTTCCGCGGGGCGCGTGTCGAGGTCGACGTGGCCGGCAACACCCTCACCTTGAGCCTCGACGCACCGGCACGGGTGGCGGTCGGGAGCCGTCCCCCGGTTCGTCTTCGAGCCGGCCGCCATGTCGCTCGCCGTCGCCTCGGCGAGTGGTCAGCGCCCAAGGAGGTTGCCTTGCGATGAGGACGATCGCCATCACCCCGCCAGGCGCGCTCAGGCGGGCGGCGCCCCTCGCCGCCGCTGCGGGCTGGGAACTCGAGCCTTCACCCGACGGGCACACCGAGGCGGACGATGCGGCGTTGGCTACTGGCGAGCCTCTCCTGGTCGTGCCGCCGCAAGCCAGAGTAGCGCGACGCCTGCGGCGGATCCTCGTCGTCCACGAAGGAAGCCCCCTCGTCGCCCCTGCTGTGGAGCTCGCCGACGAGGCGGCGCTACAAAGCGGCGCCGAGATCGTCGTGCTCCACGCGGCCTCGGCTTCCCGCCCCCGTGCGCCGGGGAGCCTGCCCGCACCCCGCTTTGTCGACCACTCCGGCTACGATTGGGCCGAGTGGCGCGCCGAGTTCCTGCGGCGGTTCTGCCGATGCTCAGAGGGGCTGTGCGTGAACCTCGAGGTGGCCGTCGGCCAACCCGCCGTCGCCGTCCCCGCCGCGCTGCCGCGGCTGCGGCCCGACCTCGTCATCGCCACCTGGAAGGGACAGGCGGGAGCCGGACGTGGCCGGCTCATCCGTCTCTTGCTTCGCGAGGCGTCCTCCCCGGTCCTCGTGCTGCGCGAACCGACAAGCCCGAAATGACAGATCACCGCGACAGGAGCGGGTGCAGAGCGGCCGACAGCAGCACCTTTGGACATCCACGAAACGAGGCGACCCTCGACGCGCGTTGAGTAGTGCAGGTGCATAGGTGTGGGTGCCGAATACTCATCCGATCAGGTCATGCGACGAGTCGGTATTCGTGAATGATGCCACCGAGGAGCGCAGTGCGACGTAGCTGGGTCGGATACGGATTGTTGATAGAGGCTGGAACGACCTTCAAGGTTCTCGGTGCCCGCTGGTCGAGAGAACGATGCGGCCGATGATCGTTGTAGTGAGCGATGTACTCGACAAGTATCTGCTCGA
>JADMIJ010000106.1 GCA_015478655.1 Acidimicrobiales bacterium
GATGCTTCCACACGCAGAGTCTATATCGCGCGGATTAACCTATAGTGGACCCTAAGCGGAGACCCCTGGAGCATCTGCCCCTGCTCGCGTCGGGCCGCCCGGACGGGCGTCGAGGCGTCACGGGCAACGGACTCTCTGGGAGATCGGCCATCGCCCCTAGGCTCTCGGAGTCAACGCCCTCGTCGGAGGTGCGTGGAGCGCGCTGTCCAACTCCCGAAAGGAGGGCATCCATGACGAGCACCGACGTCCTGGTGGACGCCTTTGAGCGCATCCGCGATGTGGTGCATCCCGCTGTCAACGGGCTCACTCCCGATGAACTGGCGTTCCGCCCGAGCGGCGAGTCCAACTCCATCGCCTGGTTGGTCTGGCACCTCACGCGCATTCAGGATGATCACGTGGCAGGACTCGACGGAAGCGAGCAGGTCTGGACGGAGAAGGGGTGGATCCACCGGTTCGCCCTGCCCCTCGACCCAACAGATACGGGCTACGGCCACGACCCGGACATGGTGGCGGCCGTCATCGCGGACGCCTCCTCACTGCTCGGCTACTTCGAGAACGTCCACGAGAGGACCTTGGACTTCATCCGTTCACTCGCCGAAGCCGACCTGGACCGGGTCGTCGACCGAAGCTGGGACCCGCCGGTGACAGTGAGCATCCGGTTGGTGAGCGTGATTGCCGACGATCTCCAGCACGCTGGTCAGGCTGCCTACGTGCGAGGGATCCTTCAGCGGCTCTGATCGATCCCGGTCAGCGCTCCCCCGACGGGTGGTCACTGCTCCATCCATGCCTGATCCTGCGAAAATGAGCTGATGCCCACCCACAGTCCGGATACCTGGGGACATCGACTCGAGGAGTGGCGCGTCGAACTTGGGCACATCGAGGGCCAGGAGTGGCGGCCCGGGGCGATTCGTCACCTTCGTCGAGGTTGCGCAGTCGGACGGCCGGTGGGCTCGGTGGGAGTCGCGGCGCCAGCGAAAGCAGGCCGGCACAGCGGATTCGACGAGCGGTACCTGGTGGGCCCCTCGGGCCAGGGGCTGGTGGATCGGCGTTCTCTTCGCAGTGGGCTCCTTTCTCTTCGCGCTGGGAGCCGTCCCCGGCTACGCCGGATGGGCTGGAGCCCTGGTCGATGCGATCACGTTCTTCATCGGTTCGCTCTTCTTCACCGCGGCGGCGTTCCTCCAGTATCGCGAGTCGGTGGACGCCGGGGCCGAGCGTCCTGTCCACGGATGGGGACGGGTGCTCTCCTACCAGCCAGGACACATCGACTGGTGGGCAAGCGGCATCCAGCTCATCGGCACCGTCTATTTCAACGTGAGCACCGGCGTTGCCGTCAGTGTCGGCCTGAGGGCCCAGGCGGCCCACCACCACATCTGGAGGCCGGACGCCATCGGATCGGTGTGCTTCCTGGTGGCCAGCGCACTGGCCTGGTTCGAGGTGAGCCACGGGTGGATGTCCTGGTCCCCAGGCAGCATCTCGTGGCGCATCACCGGACTCAATCTGTTGGGGTCGATCGCCTTTGGCTGTTCTGCCGTGGCCGGCTATATCGTGCCGTCGACCGGGGCGATCTGGAACGCCGAACTTTCCAACCTGGGGACATTCGTCGGCGCGCTGTGCTTTCTGGTGGGGGCAGTCCTCCTCTTGCCTGAGCGCACAGAACAACCGGCTGGATGAGTTGACCTCGTCCCCAACCTCGTTGGGAGCACCGTCCCGGGCGCTTCAATCGGCGAGGCCATCTGGAATGATGGGGACGTGAGGATGGCCACGCCGGTTCAGCGGACTCGAGCCATCGCTCACGTTCGTCCTCGCCAGTGGCTCGACACCCCTGGCACCCGGCTTCTGGGGCTCCGGCGATCCGTCCCCGTGGCCCGTCACAACCCACGCCCCGCCAACCGGCGGCCCTGAGAGAAGGACACGGACATCATGCCCCTGCACAAGCACTCAGTCGTACGCGACGCACTGCTCGACACGATCTATGCCGGACAGGACCTGCTCACGTGCTTGCCGGCTGACCGCTTCCCGACGCACCAGATGCGGCCCGCAGACGCCCTCCAGACCATCTCAGACGAGCTTCTGCTCGACGGCAACGCGCGCCAGAACCTTGCCACTTTCTGCCAGACGTGGGAGGAGCCGGAGGTGCATCAACTGATGGACCTCTCGATGAACAAGAACATGATCGACAAGGACGAGTACCCTCAGACGGCGGAGATCGAGCGACGGTGCGTCCAGATGCTCGCCGACCTCTGGAACGCTCCCCAAGAGGGCGGTGCAGTCGGGTGCTCGGCCATCGGGTCGTCGGAGGCCTGCATGCTGGGCGGGATGGCAGCCAAATGGCGGTGGCGGGAGAAGCGCAGAAACGAGGGAAAGTCCACCGACAAGCCGAACATGGTCTGCGGACCGGTGCAAGTGGTATGGCACAAGTTCGCCAAGTACTGGGACATCGAAATGCGGGAGATCCCCATGTCGCCGGGCCAGTACCAAATGGGCGTCGAACAGATGCTGGAACAGGTGGACGAGAACACCATCATGGTCGTTCCCACCTTCGGGGTCACCTATACCGGCTCCTATGAGCCGGTCCTCGAACTGTCCAATGCCCTCGACAAGTTGCAGGCGGACACCGGCTTGGACATCGACATCCACGTGGATGGGGCCTCCGGTGCCTTCCTCGCCCCCTTTTGCGCCCCCGACATCATCTGGGACTTCCGGCTCCCCCGGGTCAAGTCGATCAGCACCTCGGGGCACAAGTTCGGCCTGGCACCCCTCGGAGTGGGATGGGTGCTCTGGCGTGACGCCGCCCACCTCCCCGACGATCTCATCTTCCACGTCACCTACCTGGGCGGTGACATGCCGGTGTTCCAGATCAACTTCTCCCGGCCTGCCGGCCAGATCATTTCCCAGTACTACAACTTCGTACGGCTGGGTAGGGTCGGGTACCAGGAGGTCCACGACGCCTGCTACGCAACCGGCAAGTTCCTGGCCCAGGAGATCGTCAAGCTCGGGCCCTTCGAACTGCTCTGCGACTCCGATGCCCAGACCGGAATCCCCTCGGTGGCCTGGAGGATCCGTGAGGGCGAAGACCCCGGGTACACCCTCTACGACATCGCCGATCGGTTGAGGGTGAAGGGCTGGCAGGTGCCCGCCTACCCATTGACCGGCACGGTGTCCGACATCTCGGTGCAGCGGATCCTGGTGCGTCAGGGAGTGAGCGCGGACCTGGCTCTCCTGCTGCTCGACGACATCAAGGTGTCGATCGACCACTTCGCCAGGCATCCGGTGTCGGTGGCCATGACCAAGGAAGAGTCCGGCGGGTTCAGCCACCTGTAGGCGTGGCGAGATGACGACGTCGGGCATCGACGACCCGGCGGGGTTCGATCCACCCCACCTACCTTCCGCCGTCGGGGCGGGCCCTCGGAAGGGGCGGTCGGCAGCGGCGCCCGGTCCCCCCGACGCCCGGTCGTTGCCCTATCCGGATGTGTAGTCTCGTAGCGTTGCCGATGCCCCGGAAGGAACGAGAACGTGAGGATGATGTCCCATGACAACCGGTCCAATCGAATACATCATTGTGGGGTTCCCCGGCAATAAATTCTCGGGCGAGATCGTTCCGGAGCTGGCGGCCCTGGTCGAGTCGGGAACGGTCCGAGTGCTCGACCTGATCTTCATCGGCAAGGATGCCAACGGTTCCGTTCTGGCCTTCGAGATCGACGAACTGGAGGCACTGGCAGACTTTGCCGGATTGGATACCGAGGTCGGGGGTCTGATCAGCCCTGAGGACATCGAGCACGCTGCCGCGGCCCTCGAACCGAACTCGTCTGCTGCCCTCTTGATCTGGGAGGACCTTTGGGCGGCACCATTTGCCGAAGCTGTGCGCCGAGCCGACGGTGTCCTCCTCGAGGGAGCGCGTATCCCCCACGAGCTGATCGCACCAGCGCTCGCGGACCTACCACCTGCAGTCTGAGCGGAATCGAAAAAGGAGACTCCCATGCTGAGAAGACGACCGATCGCCCGAATGGCGGTTCGGACCACTGTGGTGGCCGGCACCGCCGCTGCCGTTGGCGCCCATGCCGCCAACAAGCGGGCGGCGGCCGATGCGGCTCAAGTTGCGCCCGAAGCCGCGGCTCCTGCCCCCGCCCCCGCCCCCGCGGCGGCGCCCGACCCCGTCGCGCAGCTCACCCAGTTGGCCGCATTGAAGGACTCCGGGGCCCTGACCGAGGAGGAGTTCGAGACCCAGAAGGCCAGAATTCTCGGGTAGTGCAGCCGGGACCGTCGCCGCGCGTCGCCGCTCGATCAGCCGACGATCGTTCCGTACATGTCGTTGAGTGGATACGAGAGCAACTCGAGCCGTTCGCCATCGGGACCGGCAAAATAGGCCGAGGAGCCCCCGACGATCAGGGTCTCGATTCCGGCCGCCTCGAGCTTCGCCACCAGCTTGTCCCAATGGTCGCTGGTCACCGAGATGGCGATGTGATGCAAGCCCCCAAGGACCTCGCGGTACTCGCCAAGGTCAAGACCGGGGAAGTCGAAGAAGGCCAGGTAGTTCCCATGCCCAACATCGAAGAAGAAGTGGGTTGAGCCGCGGTAGTCCCTGTTCTCGAAGAGCTCAGCGAGCGGAAACTCAAGAAGATCCTGGTAGAAGGCAATGGTCCTCTCGACATCGCTCGAGAGCACGGCGAAGTGATGGAGACCCCGGCCTGACGACGCCGGCCGGGCTCCCAATGGTCGGAGGTGCAGGGCCTTGAGCCTCTCCCACTCCTCGCTCCGGTCGAGGTCACTTCCGTGCACACTCATCGGCTTCACTCCCCTCTGATCGGAATCTCACAGCCGACACCAGTTCCGACGATCTCCGGTACGCCACCAGATGTTGGCCGGCACCTTCTCTGGCAGGCTCGACCGTCACGGGCAGGGCCGTCAACCTGTTCCCAGCAGTGGAGACCCGAACCCGAAGACGCCGCCGTCGCTGGCCACCTCCCAGTACCCGCCGGTCGAGGGGTCCGGGGTTAGGCCGGCGATGGGGGCTGAGGTCGAGGGGGCCCCGAGGTACTGGGCATCTCCGTAGGCGAAGACGCTCCCGTCATTGGCCACCTCCCAATAGCCGTTGCCGGAAGGCGTGCCCGCCAGGCCGATCACCGATTGGTTGAGTGCCAATCCGCCTGGCGAGCCAAAGGACGGTGCGCCGTAGTTGTATATCGCACCGTCGTTGGCCACCAGCCAGTAGCCCCCGGTGGCCACGTCGGCTGCCATACCGACAATCGGCGCAGCCGATGGCAGTCCGCCGTTGGGCCCCTGAAACGCCGCATCACCGAACGTGAAGACGCCTCCGCCCGAGGTGACCACCCAGTAACCCTGACCGTCGTGAGTGGGAGCCAAGCCGACGACCGGCACGTCGGCCGCCACGCCACCTGCCGAACCGAAGTTGTGAGCGTCACCGAATGCGACCACTTCGCCATCGGACGCCACTTCCCAGTACCCGAGGCCGTCGGGAGTCGCCACGATCTGGACGATGGCCGCGCCGGGGTGGAGGTTCGAGGCCGATCCATAGTTGACCGCCGTGCCAAGAGCAGAGACGGCACCTTGTGCGTTGACGAGCCAGTATCCCGAGCCGTCCGGAAGGGCGGCCATTCCGACCGCGGAGTTTGCCGCGGCGCCGACCGGCGACGAATTGGCTGCGTCCGAACCCTCCGTGGAAGGGTCCGACAGCCCGCCGGGACTCGAGGCCCGGACGGTGAAGTAGTGGGTCGTCCCCACGGCGAGATGGGTCACTGTGTATGACGGGGTGGGGATGAGGGTGGACCCGTTGGCGGGCACTGAACTCTCACCTCCGGGACTGGTTCCCACGTAGACGTCGTAACCTGCAATGGGAGCCCCGCTGCTGGTGGGCGGGGGGCTCCAGCTGATCTTCGACCACCCTTTGCCCGTGGTGACCAGGAGGGCCGTGGGTGGCGATGGAATGGCGTCGGCTGGAGGAGCTGCGCTCACGGTATGGGCCGAGGAAGCGGGGGCGTCCGACTGGGATGAGGCGGGTGACGAGGGATCCGCCCTACCCTTGGATCTGGCCCCAGGGCTCGCCGGGGTGGTGCCGGATCCGGGTGGAGAAGCCGAGTGGGTGGTCGACTCCGAAAACGGAGCCCGGGCCGTGGCCGGGGCCGGAAGCGTGGAGCTGGCCTTCTTGACCGGGGCGCCGCCGGCCAGAAACGACGCCAGGACCACGATCGTCATGGCACCGGCCGTGCCGGCGAGGAGCAGGCGGGATCGAAGGCCAGGCAGGGGCGACTCCCCGACCAGCCATTGCCACCATTGCTTGAGTATTCCCACCCAATTCGACATCGGCCGCCTCCCTGTGGATCCGGGTCTCTTCACGAGATGACACCCAAAACTCCTGGTCAACCCCGACGTGCGAGCGGGAAGAGGTCTTTCCGTCCACCGTCAACCTTGGAATGCCCAAACGCTACCCGCGACCCGGGCGAAATTGGTGTTCTTAAGTGACCTGGACGGAGAAAGATCCAGAGTGTCGGCCACGCCCTCCCGCCGCCGGTCCGGTTGGCCGATCGGATGAGCTGCGGTTAAGCACCAGTGTGTGCACCCGCCGGCGTCAACCCCCCCTTGTCGCCCGAGCCGTCGTCACCAACTGACCGGTTTCGACGGGCTGGATCATCGGGGGGCCCGGCGCAGGCTCGTCACTCCAGGTCAGCCGCTCCAATCCGAGATGTGCGGGCACGGAGAGATTGGTACCATGAGGTCCGTCTCATGGCGACAGGCGGCGCGGGGTTCGAACGGCGAATTGTCCAAACCTGCTCCTCCTGTCCGAAGCGTAGGGGGAGGCCACTATGAGGTTCTGTGCACGGATGTTGCTCGCGGGAGCGCTCGTCCTTGGATTTGCCGTAGCAGGAGCGGTTCCGGCCGTTGCCGCCACGCCCAGCCTCGGGTCCATAAACCACATCGTCGTGTTCATGCAAGAGAACCGCTCGGCCGACAGCTATCTCGCCCAGCTGAGCGCCATACAGCCCGCCTATGAGGCCGAGCCGACGACAGGCAACCCCAATCCCATCGGCCCCGGGACCATCGTCCCGTTCCACAACACCATGCTGTGCGAGACCTCGGACCTGAACCACTCGTGGAACGGCGAGCACCAGGCGTGGAACAACGGAGCCATGAACGGCTTCACCGCCGCCAATGACATCAACTCTGCCAATGCGGATGCCTCTGATCCGACGGGCTCGCGCACCATGGCCTACTACACACAAGCCGACTTGCCCTACTACTACTCGCTGTACAACACCTTCGCCACCGGCGACCGTTACTTCCAATCCACCCTGACCCAGACGTTTCCGAATCGCTTCTACCTTCTGGCCGGAACGTCATTTGGCCATATCGCCAATGACCTTCCGCCCACGGGCGGCTATCCGAACAAGACCATCTTCGAACTACTGGGAAATGCCCACAAGAGCTGGAGGATCTACCAGTCCCAGTTCGCGTTCGGATCCCTGTTCTCCTATGTCCAGAAGCATGCGAAGAACCACGTCTTTCCCATCTCCCAGTACTACGTGGACGCCCAGCAGGGGAATCTGCCGCAGGTCAGCTTCGTTGACCCGATCTTCCTCGGCGCGAAGAACACGGAGAACGACGAGCATCCCCCCAGCAACGTTCAGGTGGGACAGAGCTTCGCCTACGGCGTGGTCACCGCCCTTGAACAGAGCCCAAACTGGGCGCATTCGGCGCTGTTCCTCACCTACGACGAGAACGGCGGCTTCTATGATCACGTAGCCCCGCCGGCCGCCGTCGCCCCCGACGCCATCGCACCGATGCTCCAGCCCGGAGACACCGTGGCCGGGTTCAACCAGCTCGGGCCGCGGGTGCCGGTCGTGGTGGTCTCGCCCTTCGCCAAAGCGCACTTTGTCTCACACGTTGTGCACGATCACACGTCGATCACGCGGTTCATCGAGACTCGCTACGGCCTCCCGTCTCTCACTGCCCGAGACGCTGCCGCCGATCCGATGCTCGAATTCTTCGACTTCTCAAAGGGAGGCGGGGCATTCCACAGCCCGCCTTCCTTCCCGGCACCGTCGGTCACACCCTGTTGAACGGCGAAGGCGAAGCCCACCGGCGCTCGACACCCCTCCGCAATAGGGTGAATCACATGCAAGGAGACGGCGAAAACAGTGCCGGTGGGCTATGAATATTGCCATGAAAGTGACGGACGAACCGGTGGACAAGGCGGAACAACAGTCCACGTAATTGGATAGCGGGGTCCACCGCCTGGTCGGGTTCCGCGCGTACCGTGGG
>JADMIJ010000107.1 GCA_015478655.1 Acidimicrobiales bacterium
GCACTCGGCGCGCTCGTCGCCGACGGTCGGGTCCGCGACCTCGTCGTGACGAAGATCGCCGGAGAACCGGTGAGCGGCTCGGCCTGGCGCGGCCGGCTCATCGACGCCGGATTCGTGCCCGGCTATCGCGGCCTGAGGCTCGGTGGCCCGAGCCGCTGATCCGCCGGGCGAAGTGTTGCTCAGCTCTTCGTAGTGGCGATCCTCCCGTGGCTCGCCGCGGGGGCATGGGTGGTATCGCCCGGGAACTTGACCCAGTAGGCGGTCCAGCCGGTGACCCGCGCAAAGTAGTGGACGGTCCCGTCGGCGACCACCGACCGGAGCGTCAACAGATGCCAGCCGCCGGTCTTCGACTCGACCCAGATCTCGAGCAGCGAGCCCGCGAGGTTCGGGTTGGTCTGGACCAGGAGCGTGATGTAGCCGTCGCGCGCGACGACGACGCTCTGGGTGCCGAAGCCACTGATGCCGCGGTCCACCCCGGGGGCGATCCCGTCGGTGAGGGTCACCGCCGTGAGGGCCGGCGGGGCGATCATGGTCACCGTCGTGGCCGCGGTCGCGCTGACCGTGGCGCCGTTGCCGGTGCCCGTGGCCTTGGCGGCGTCGGTCGTGGTCGCTGCGAGGGTCGTGGTGCAGGTGTAGGTCCAGGTCTCCCCCGGCTGGAGGGACCCGTCCTTGTTCGTGTCACCGGCCGCGTAGGTCGCGGGTGAGCAGGTGGTGTCAGAGACCGTCACCCCGCTCAGGGGCACGGTGCCCGGGTTGGTGACGCTGTAGGTGTAGGTGACGCTGCCGCTCCCGGTCAGCGAGGTGGGGTTGGCGCTGACCGCCAGGCCGATCTGGGGGGCTAGGGGCGGAGGGTAGGCGATGACGGCGAAGTCACCGCTGTCTGCGTAGAAATTGCCGGCGGCGGCATGCGCTTGAAGGTAGTACTCAGTGCCAGGTCCGGGGGCGCCGCACCCCGTGAACGTGGCGACGCCGTTGACGGCAGGGTCCGTCGTGCCCCCGTAGCAGGTCAGCGTGACCTGCTGCACCGTCTGGAAGTTGTTGATGCCTTGCCAGAGCTGCAGGTCGATCGAGCGCGTGTCAGTCGTGATGACCGTGCCGTACGCGTCCTCCACGGCCACCGTGACGGTGCCGAGGGCGGCATACGTGCTGGCGGGTGGGGAAGCCGTGAAGGCGAGCAGCACCGGCGTGCCATGCCCGGTGACTGTGAACGTGCGACTCCACGTCCATCCCTGGGGGGACGAGGTCGCCGTGAGGGTGTAGTTGCCGATCTGGTCGATCGAGCACCCGCTGTAGTAGGCCCACCCGGCGGTGACGGTCATCGTGAGGCCGCCGGTGCAGGTCAGCGTGCCGGGGCCGCCGGAGAGGGTCAGGCTTGCGTGCGTGCTGTTGTCGCTGGTGACCGTGCGGCCCTGAGCATCCTCGACCTCGACCCCCGGTTGCATCGCGAAGGGGATCCCGGCGCCAAAGGTCAACGTGCACGACCCGGTGCATATCCACCACAGGTGGATCTGCGTGGCCGGACCCGACGTCACGTCGAACGTCGAACCGATGACATCCGGCAGGCCGGTCGCCGATGCGGTGATGGTGTAGCCATTGGCAACGACCGTCTGCGTGCACCCGGTGAACGTGGCGATACCGCTGACCGCCGGCGTACTGAGGCCGCCGGAGCAGGTGAACGACGATCCGTTCTGATTGGTCGAGAGCGTGACCGTGCGGGTGTCGGACGTGACCGTGCTTCCGCCAGCGTCCTTCACCGCCACGGTGATCGTGCCAAGTGCTGTCGAACTCGGGTTCGCCGGATACGTGACGAATGCGAGGTGGTCCGATACCTGGACAATCGCGAGTGTCGGTGCGGCCAGCCCCAAACCCCCGATCGTCGGCACGAGTACTGCGATCAATGCAATGACATATCGGGGCCGGACAGAGAACGAGAGCCGCCGGTGGTGCAACACGCGCTACCTCCCCTTCTCAACGCATCCGGGCTGGACACGGGCAGCGTAGAGACCGCGGTACCCTGAGGGCAACGGCGTGAGCGGCACATCGTGTGCCGGTCTTCACCTTGACGTCGCTCCTGAACCCGGCTTTGCTTGGCGGGCATGTGTCGTGGTGACCCGGACACCATCAGCCGGAGGGTTGATCTCGTGGGCTCATTGAGCATCGCGCGCGAGGCCGGACACTTTGCCTCCCGACGCTCGCGATGGGCGACCAAACCCTCGTGCACGATCTCCGGCAAGGGCACGATCCGGCGGCTCGTGGCCGACTTGGGCCCGACCAGCACAGACGTTGGGATGCTTACGATGAGGTTAACCGGAGTTGACCTGGCGTAGGGCGCGCGTACTATCGCCGTCAGGGCCAGATGCTCAGCCTTTCGCTGCGGCGGACCGATTCTCAGGGGGAGCCATATCCGGATGATCAGACGGCACTTGATGGCGCTACGGCTCGCTCTCATGCTCGTGGACGCCGGTACCAGCATGCTGGTCTTCCTGCTTGTATCGCTCATCCGCTATGGCGACGGAGACTCAGCAGATGCCTGGCGGCGACTCGGGATCGACATTCGTCTGGCGGCCGCTCTGTTCGGGGTCGTCTGGGTGGTCGCCCTATGGTCCGGCGGCCTCTACCGGATGCAGGTCCGCTGGCGCTTGTTGACCGAGGCGCGGGACATCGCCAGGACGACGCTCGTGGTCATGGTGCTCGCCCTTTCGACGCTGTTCCTCGTCCATCTGGGCAACGTGAGCCGGCTCTTCCTCGTCCTCCTGTTCGTCACCCAGCCGGTGGTCACCTTGGCCGGTCGAGCCATCCTTCGCTTCGGGTTCGGAACCCTCCGCCGCCGGGGATACAACACGCACTTCATGCTCATAGCTGGAACCGGGACGCTCGCCGAGAACTTTGCGAACCGGGTCGAAGATCGCTCAGCCCTTGGGATCCAGGTCATCGGGCACCTGTCCGTTCCGGGAGAACCGGACGAGTTCGTCTCCCGACCTATCCTGGGCACCCTCGAGGAGATCGGGGCGATCTTCCAGTCCCGGACCGTCGACGAGGTCGCGGTCTGCCTGCCGCTGACCGCCGCGCACTGGCTGGACCCCGTCACCCGGCTGGCCGCCGACGAGGGAAAGACCGTGCGGATCCCGCTCGAACGGGTCGCGCAGAAGGTGTCGATCGCCCACGAGGAGGAGTTCGAGGGCTTCCTCGTGGGGTCACTCGTCCGCAACGGGCAAGGCGAGCTGGGGCTCGTCGCGAAGCGCCTGATCGATATCGCCGGGGCCGCCGTCGGGCTCGTCGTCCTCAGCCCCCTGCTCCTGGTCACGGCGCTTGTCCTACGGCTGCGCGAGGGCTCGCCGGTCCTGTTCCGGCAGGCCCGGGTGGGCCTCCACGGCCGCCCCTTCACCGTGTACAAGTTCAGGACGATGGTCCCGGACGCGGAGGCGCGCTACGCGGAGATCGCGAAGCTCTCCGATACCAGGGGTGCAGCGTTCAAGATGGCGAATGACCCAAGGGTCACCCCTCTTGGCCGGTTCTTGCGGACGGCCAGCCTCGACGAGCTGCCGCAACTGTGGAACGTACTGCGGGGCGAGATGAGTCTCGTTGGGCCCCGTCCGGCGCCGCCACGCGAGGTTGAGGGCTATGACATCTGGCATCGCCGTCGGCTGAGTGCGAAGCCCGGGATCACCGGCCTGTGGCAGATCGAGGCGCGTTTCGACGAGGATTTCGACGACCGGGCGCAACTCGATCTCAGGTACATCGACAATTGGTCGCTGGCGCTCGACTTCAAGATCCTCGTGCGGACGATCCCGGCGGTGTTCGTCCGCCCGGGCAGGTAGGCCCCGCACCTACCAGTCCACGGCGCGTCGAGAGCGCGGTCGCTCGTGCTCATGGCAGCGCCGGATGGAGGCCGATCGAGGCTACCTGGGGGTGGGCCCCACGGGCGAGGCGGATGGCGGTGGTGTGTCGACCGGCGCCCCGGCCGCCGGGTGCGTGTAGTAGCGACTGTCCGTTCCGAAGAGCTTGACGGAGAGGGCGGCGATCTTGTCCATGTAGAGCCGGCTCGTCCAGACGCCGCCCGTGGTGGAGGAGTCGGGATGGTAGTTGTACGGCGGGCCGAGCACGATCTGGGTGATGTTCGCGGGATCGAAGTCACCGGCCAGCTGGACCATGTCCGGGACCCGGTCGGATGGGATGTTGGTCTTGATCGCCCCCGCAGCGGCGTTGAGCAGTGCGGGCAGCTGGGCGATTCCGGCCGGCGAAGCCATCTTCTTCGCCAGCGCGACGATGACCTCCTGCTGGCGGGCGGCTCGGGTGTAGTCATTGTCGCCCAGCCCGAACCGAGAGCGAACATAGGCCAGCGCCAGGCGACCGTCGAGGTGGTGCGGACCGGGCGAGAGCTGGAGCCCCGGGGGGCTCCCGTCCAGCCAGTCATACAGCGGGTCGTTGATCCACTTGGGGTTGTTGACGTCCACTCCGCCGACGAGGTCGATCATCGTCCGGAAGTTGGCCATGTCGACCGCGGCGTAGTAGTTGATGGGGATCCCCAGGAGGAAACCCAGCTCCTTCGTCAGCGTGTTGATGGGATTGTCCGGGCTCGCCACGAATTTCAGATAGACCCACGTCATCAACGAGTTGATCTTCCCGTGGTAGACGCCGCCGAAGTAGAGAGGGAACTCGGACGTGTCGCGTGGCACGCTCAGGATCGCCGCAGTTTTCTTGACCGGATCGAAACTGACCACCAGGAGCGTGTCGTTGAGTGCCTCAGTTCGGGTCCGGTAGGCGTCGATGCCCGTCAGCAGGATGGTGACCCGTGAGCTGGTGGTCGGCGGGATGATGGCTGACCCGCCACCGTAGTTCGCACCCGCCCCGTTGTCGGTGGCGGCGGGATTCGCCGTCTGGCCAGGCGCCAGCGTGGGCGCCGGCTGTCCGCCGACGAAGATCCGGCTGCTGGCGTCAAGAAAGGCCCAGGAATCGTAGGCGAGTAAGCCGTGGGTGCCCACAACCAGCAGGAGGAGGGCTGCAAGGAGCACCCGCACCGCAGGGCGGCGGCGATCGGCAGACGTGCCCACGGCACGGAAGGCGTCGATGATGGCCACGATGCGCCAGAAGCCCACGAGGATCGCCAACGCCAGGATTGAGATGGCGAAGGCGGGCACGAACATGCGCGAGCCCAGGACTGCCACTCCGTTCAGCGCCTGGATGAGGAAGAACGCTGCGAGGGCCATCACGGGCAGTGCGAGGAGGGCTGCGACCCGGCGGCGTCCGCCGTAGAGCTGCCCGAGGCCCGGCCAGCAGAAGGACAGGAACGCGGCCATGGCGGGAGATCGGCTATCAGCCCGTTCACGGTTGGTCATCTCGGTGAGTCTACGCGGAGACGTGCACCGGAGCGTTCCGCGGCGGGTCTGGTGTCAACAACGGCGACGCCGGTCGCCGTGAGCGGCGGGCACCGAGACTCATCCGGGCGATCACCGAGCTCTGGCCCGACCCCGACCGTGGGCGCTGCGCCTTCCAGTACGCCGACCCCCGATTATGCCGACATGAATCCTCGAAGCCTCGGCTGCGTGAGGGGCCCGCGCCTGGCCGGAGTCGTCACGGCAGAGCGGCACACAGACGCGTCGTCCCGCTCTCCGGCGGATCCAGCCGCTGGAGTCGGAGAGAGTTACCAGCGGACGGGATCGTGACCGTCCTGATCGAGCCGGCGGTGACAGCGAAACGCACAGAAGCCTCCTCGGTGAACTGCCGCTCGGCGAGGAATACCTGGACCTCTCCGTCCGCCCCGCTCTGGACATAGAACGTGATGCCTTCCGGTAGCGAGAAGACGACCTGCGGGTCGGCTCCCGTCGGATGAAGCAGAAGGCAAGATCCTTGCTGGTCAACCGTGACGTCGTTGAAGGCGGCGACCGCACCCGGACCCGAAGAGTGGTCTCCCACTGGTGCCTCGAGCGCAAGAGCGGTGGATCCGCTGGGCATCGCCTCTGCCGTCGCGATCCGGAGGCGCGCCGCGGGCACGTCGATGAACTGGAAGTCGACCGTCGCAGGACGCGACACGGAGATCGTATCGAACGGGACGGCGGGTAGCGAAACGAACGCGCGATGAGCAAGTGGCCCATTGAGCATGAGTTCGGCGGCGCTTGGGTTTTCAGCGAGCCTCCACGTACTCGAGCCATAGGTGACCCAGGTCTCCGCCGGCTTGAAGACGAAATCCGCAACCTGACCCAGAACCGACGTCCTCGGCGTGATCGTGGCCAGCGTGATGGCGCCCTCTCGCCGTGGAACCGCGATGGGCTCGCCGGCCTCCGCTTGCGTGGAACCAGCAGGCTCCAGCGAACCGCACCTGTTCTCCGGCGACGGACGGAGGACCTGCCATACCGTTGCCTCGAATACAACGCCGTAGCCGCAGTACAGAGCACGCTGATAACGCGGCGACTCCCAATAGCCAAATCGACCGTCGATGGCCCCATACGGGCTGGATCGCAGGACCTGGCGAGGAACAGAAATGAGGTTCTGTGCATTGAGATCATCGAGTTCTGGGGTGTACGCCATGAAGGCTTGCAGGACAGGGAGCGGATGCCATACGGCGTCGGTCGCCGCCAATGCCGAGATGTCCCAGGGGTCCACGATGGTTTCCCGGGTGCCAAGCTCCGCGCGTAGGCCATCGGTGATCTGATACTGAGATGCAAGATTGGCGTTGTTGTTGCGCGTAACTTGCTCTGCGACCGTCTTGCTGGTGATGACCTGAAGGGTCAGCCCAAACGAGCTGAGACTCCCTTGGCGGTCTATCGTCGCCAAGAATGGAGTTGGAGTGTAGATCGTGCCGATCACCAAGAAGGCGACAGTCAATGCAAGGACGCCCGGCTCCCACCGAATCCCGCGGGGCCGCACGAGCAGGAGAATGACAGTCAGGAGGACAACGATCCCAAAGAAGTACCAGGCATGCCCCCCATCGTGCCGCAAGAACGCCTCATGAGCGGCGAACCACAAGGCGAACATCGTCGCGATGAGCCAGGAGACCCGCGTCCGTCGACCGAACTCAGCGACTGCGATCCAGCTTTGAAAGAGCACCAGCGGGACGAGGGCCATGGCCACCACATAGTGCCAAAGGTAGCCGGGCTGCTCGATCCCAAACGCAGCTGGATATCCTCTGGCGGCCTCGAGGGTGCGCATCAGGTAGGCCCCGAGGTTCTCGATGGGTTGGCCCGCCGCGATCCAGAGAAGGACGAATGTCAGGCTCGTCGAAACACCAAGGACGACGATGCCGCGCCACGTCCTAGCACCGATCGAGCAGAGGACCGCCACACCCAGTGCGAGCGCAGCGTCCGAGAGCTTGGTATGTCCGATGACGCCGAGAGAGATCCCTATCAGGACGATCACACCATACGATCTGGTGACCATTACGACGGCGCTGCCGATCACGATCAGCGACACGAGAAGAGGCCCGAATCGCTCGTTTGTGCTGTAGGTCAGGAGGAGCGCACAGGCGGCGGCAGCGACCGCGAAGGTCTGGATCCGCGGGAGTTCGCGTCGCAGATGAACGAGCCAGTAGGTCACCAAGACGAGCCCGAACACGGAAATGACCCACGCCAAACTGGCAACAACGGGCTGCCAGCGATGAACCGCCTGAGGAAAATCGAGAAGGGCCAGCGGGCCATACGTATAGATCACGTCCGGTCCCCAGCGAAGCCCGAGGTCGCTGGCCCAGATCAGTCCGGCGATCCATCCGGCGTCGAGGCCGACGCCCGCGACAAGTGACCATTGGGGCCAGAACAGGACGGAAATCAAGGTCGAGAGCACCACGAGGGTGACCCAATCCGATCGGGAGATCGCCAGCGAGCGGGGTGGTCCAGCTGTCTCCCGGCCGCTATCGCCCGCGGCACCCGATCGCGCGGCCCGATCACGACCGTCAGAGTCCACCCTGCCGTGCCTCTCCGATCTGCGGACCTCTCTCGTGGTGCGAACTCCACGCCCCGAGACCCTCCAGAGAGCTTGCGCCGTCAGCGCTTGTACAGCAGATCCGGGGCTCCTCTCCGTCAGAATCGGATGGGGTCCCGCCGGGTGTCTGGATCGACCCGTCGTTGGGCCCCGGGTCAGGTGCGCAAACCTCGGAGGACTCAGGGACCTGATCTGCGGATTCTCCGGTCATCGCCGACATCAGTGCACAAGCCGGAGCGCCGCCGGCTCGGCCACCGGGATGTCGGTGCTCGTG
>JADMIJ010000008.1 GCA_015478655.1 Acidimicrobiales bacterium
GTCGTTGTCAGATCTGCTCTATCGCATCACCTCCAACTGTCTGGACGCACGAATTTTCGAGGCTAGGCAGACGCCAGGCGATCATGGCGGCAATCGCCGCCGCCCGTCCCTCGTATGGCGTGCTCGGGCGCGGATGTCAGTTGCCGAAGTTCCAGCTGCCTCCGCCCTCGTAGCGGTGGAGGATGTTCTTGGCCATGAGGATCTTGTGCACCTCGTCAGGCCCGTCGGCCAGGCGCAGCACCCTGGCCGTGAGATACATCTGGGCCAGGGGTAGGTCATTGCTCACACCCGCCCCGCCCCACACCTGGATGGCGCGATCGACGACCCGGTGATACGCGGCCGGGACGAAGACCTTGATGGCCGAGATGGCGGTCCGGACGTCAGGGTCACCGTTGGCCACCTTCTCGGCGGCATTGATCGTCATCAGGCGGGCGGACTGCACATCCATGTAGCTCTCGGCGATGAACCCCTGGATGAACTGTTTGTCCTTCAGCAGGCCGCCGTGCACCTGGCGGACCAGCGACCGCTCGACCATCAGGTCGAAGGCGCGCCACATCTGGCCCACGGAATTCATGCAGTGGTAGACGCGGCCCGCCCCGAGCCGGTCCTGGGCGGCCTGGTGGCCCTGGCCTACCAGGCCCAGGGTGTTCTCGACTGGTACCCGGACGTTCTCATATTTGATCTCGCAGTGGTCGGAGGTGGCGTGGCCGAAGATGCCAATGCCCCGGATGATGTTCACGCCGGCAGTGTCGGTCGGGACGATGATCTGGGTCATCCGGCCCGGGGCACCGAGCTCGCCGGTGGGGTCGTTGGCCCGGCACATCACGATGAAGAAGTTGGCGTCGATGCCGTTGGATGTGAACCATTTGTGCCCGTTGATGACCCAGTCGTCGCCGTCGCGGACGGCCTCGGTCTCGATGGAGCGCGGATCGGATCCCGCATGGTCCGGTTCGGTCATGGAGAATCCCGACTCCATGGTCCCGTCGATGAGGGGGAGCAGCCACTTCTTCTTCTGTTCCTCGGTGCCGTACTTGACCAGGATGGTGGCATTGCCCGAGTTGGGGGCGGCGATGCCGAACAGGGTGGCCGCGCCCACCGCATAAGCCAGGATCTCGTACATGTAGGCCAAGGCCAGAAAGTCCAGTCCCATCCCGCCGTATTCCTTGGGCAGGTGGGGGGCCCACAGCCCCGCTTCGTTCACCTTGGCCTTGATCTCCTCGCGCAACTCGGCGCTCTTCCGCCGGCCGGCATCGCGCTCGTCGTCGGTCAGGTCGGCCCCGCGCCGAGATCGCCAGAGCACTTCCTCATTAGGCAGCACCTCGGCGTTGATGAAGTCGGCGACCTTCCGGCGCAGGGCATTGATGTCGGGATCCAAGTTGGGTATCGGGGTTACGTTGATGGCCATGGGGGGTCTCCTTGTCGGGCGACGGCGAGGGCGGTGCGGGCCGCCCTCTCTTCATCATGGCCCACCTGACGTGACGAGGGCCCAACGGCTCCGTCCGAAGGCCGTGAGCAGTGCAAATCCGGCCGATCCGCCTTCCGGATCTTGCAGGATGGCCGGCCATGCCACCGCCTTCGGCTTGTCTCGCAACCCGGGCGGTCGCTTCACCGGCCCTGCGGACCCGAAGCTCCCGTCAACTCGTCCTGGCGGTGAGGTCGTAGAGGGTCACGCCGTTGACGGTCTTGGCGGTGAAGTGGGAGCTGACCAATGACGAGATCTCCGAGGAATGCGACGTGGTGGACCGACCGCCGCCGCCGAATCCGCCGCCACCGAGTCCACCACCACCACCTATGTAGTAGTGGATCTTTCCCTCGGCCACGTACTTCTCGAACTGGGCCAGGGTCGGGGTGGGATCGCTGCCGTTGAAGCCACCGATGGCCATGACCGGATCACCGGTGGCCAGCTGATAGCCCGAGGCCGAGTTCGAACCGGTGGTGGCCGCCACCCAGGTGTACTTGGAGGCGTCCGCGCTGAGGAGGGCCGACAGCTGCTTGCCCGGGGTCGACCCATTGAGGAGGCCGCCAGCGGCAGTGCCGCCGGGTGCTCGTCCGCCACCGAATCTCCCAGCACCACCGGGCACTTGTCCGCCACCGACTCGCCCGGCACCACCGGGCACTTGTCCGCCGCCGAATGGCGCGGCTCCTCCGGGATTCTGGCCGCCACCCAGCCCTCCGTTGGCGCCGCGCCCGAGAAAGCCGGGGGGGATCCTGAGTCCACTGGGCAGTTTGGCTCCGTTGGGCAGCGTGAAGCCGGGTGGCAGGTTGATACCTTTGCCGGCGCCTCTGAACCCGCCGGCCCCGCCGAACCCGCCCCGACCACCGAACCCGAATCCCCGCCCCCCTTGGATTGGCGGACCGGCCGAGGGAATGGCCCCACTGTTCGGTGTGGCCGCGGTGGTGAGCGAGTAGGCAGCCGGCGCCGCCATGACCGAGACGATGCCGAATCCGACGAGTCCGGTAGCCAGCAGCCCGCGGGCCCGGGGCATCAGGGCGATGCCGATGCCTGCCACCACGCCGAGCGCCAGGATCACCCATCGCAGGGCGGGGTACCACCCGGGGCTCCAACCGAGGATGACGAAGGCCCAGGCGATGCTGGCGACGATGGCCGCGGCCAGGGCCAATCTCGGGAAGACCTCACGACGGCGCTTCCAGAGCGTGAAACCTCCCATGCCGACCAGTGCACCGATGGCCGGGGCCAGCACGATCGTGTAGTAGGGGTGGATGATCCCGTGGGCGAAGCTGAGGACGGCTCCGGTGAGCAGGAGCCACCCGCCGAACAGCAGCATCCCGGCCCGCACCCGATCCGTGCGGGGGGCCCGACGGGTCAGCCACAGCACGGCCACCAGCCCGATGAGCGCACCGGGGATGAGCCATGAGATCTGACCGCCCATCTCGGAGAGGAACAGTCGGTTCCATCCGGTGGGACCCCACATGCTTCCCGCCCCGCCACCGCCGAGCGCTCCACCCCCGACACTGCCCGTCTCGTTGCCGGTGAGGCGGCCGAATCCGTTGTAGCCGAAGATGAGGTTGAGCAGGTTGTTGTCGGTCGATCCGCCGATGTAGGGGCGATCGGCGGCGGGCGTGAGCTGGACGGCGGCCACCCACCACCCGCCGGCGACGGTCAGGGCCAGCCCGGAGTAGGCGACCTGGACGACTCGCCGTCCCAGCTTGGGTGGCCCGGCCAGGAGATAGACCAGGGCCAGGACGGGCATCAGGATGATCGCCTGCAGCATCTTGGTGATGAAGCCGAAGCCGACGAGCGTCCCGGCCAGCACCATCCACCGGGTGCGGCCACCTTCGACGGCGCGGATGGTGGCGTAGGCCGCGCCGGTGAGGAGCAGGGTCAGCAGCGCGTCGGGGTTGTTGAACCGGAACATGAGCACGGCCACCGGCGTCAAGGCGGTCACGGCGCCGGCCAGAAGGGCCGCTCCGGGCGAGAACCACCTGCGCACGGTCACGAAGAGCAGGCCGACCGTGGCCACACCCTCGAGGGCCTGAGGCACCAGGATGCTCCAGGCGTTGACGCCGAACAACCGGGCGGAGATCTCCATGACCCAGAGCGAGGCCGGCGGTTTGTCGACGGTGATGAAGTTCGACGCATCGGACGACCCGAAGAAGAAGGCCTTCCAGCTCTTGGTTCCGGCCTGGACGGCCGCGGAGTAGAAGCTGTTGCCCCACCCGGACTGACCGAGACCCCAGATATAGAGGAACCCGGTGCCGAACAGCAGGACCAGCAGAGCGGGGCGGGCCCAGGCCGGGTCCTGGGGCCGGCCCCGGACCGCTCGTGCGAGCCGACCGGACGGAGAGGTCGGGCCGGGTGGATCGGTGGGGGAGGCGTACGACGTCGTGCTCTCGGCGACGACCTCGGGGTGTACACCACCGATCCCGCGTCCATCCGGAGCCCAACCGGATGGGGCACGAACGGCGGGAATCGGGTCGACGACCGTCGTACCCGTAAGCGGTAGGGCCGGCACGCCCCGGTCTGTGGTCAGACCAGCCGGTGCGGCGACCGAGTCGAAGTCATCGGCGGAATGGTCGTTGGTCATGATGGCTTCCTCATCATCTGGGTGGGCACTCCCTGGTGGTCGGTTGGAGCCGGCGCATCTGCCACAGGCGCCGTTAGGGTCCGGAAAGCGGGTCGGAATACCCAGGTGCGGAGGATGCCGAAGCGGATGGCGGCACCACCGAGGTTGGCGACGGTCACCGCCAACAGTTGGGGGAGGAGCGCCCTCAGTCCGGCGGCCCGGGTAAGGGCCAGTGCACCCGTGGTCAATGCCAGGCTGATTCCGAGCAGGGCGGCGGCGGTCCCCCAACGATGCCGGCGATCGAGGCCATGACGGGCGGTGACCGCCAATCCGCGGTGGGCCGCAGTATTGCCGAGGCTGCACATGGCGATAGCCAGCGTGTTGGCCGCAAAGGCGCCCAGTGCGGGCTCGAGGGCGGCGAACAGCCCGACGTAGGCAAGCGTGCTGACGGCACCGACCCCCGCGAACCGGAAGAGCTCGTCGGCGGAGATCTGGGGATCGGGATCGCCAGTGGCACCGGAACCGGTACCCGAACCATCTACCCCCGGATTGATACGCGGAGAGCATCGGCCAATGGACGTCGAGCCGGCATGGTCGGTCGGGGCGGCCTCGCTCCTTCTGGGTGACCCGACGGTGGCCGGCGGAGGGGCCGGCTGCCGCGCGGCGCGCCGCCTGGCGGTGGGACCGAGCAAGCGCCACACCCCGTGCAAGTCCGTCAAGGCAGTGGTGAGCACCTCAACACGCGAATCAGTGTCGTCGACCCAGTCGACCGGGACCTCGTGGATGCGGAGCCCGACGCGCTGGGCCGTCACCAAGAGCTCGGTATCGAAGAACCACTCGTTGTCCTCCACCAGAGGGAGAAGCTCGGCGGCCGCGTTGCGGCGCAGGGCCTTGAAGCCGCATTGGGCATCGGTGCAATCACTTCGAAGGGCTGATCGAAGCAGGAGGTTGTAGCTACGCGAGATGAGCTCCCGTCGAGCTCCTCGGACCACGTGGGCGCCCGGCGCCAGTCGGGTCCCGATGGCCACGTCGCTGTGGCCCGAGAGCAACGGTGCGACCAACGGCAGCAACGCGTCCAGGCCGGTGGACAGGTCGACGTCCATGTAGGACACCACGGTGGCGGTACTCTCCGACCACGCGGCGCGCAAGGCCCGACCCCGCCCCTTCTGGTCCAGATGGAGGACTCGCACGCCCGGTTGAGTGGCGGCGAGGTCGTCGGCGATCTCCGAGGTTCCGTCGGTGCTGGCGTTGTCGGCGATGGTGATGGACGTGACGAACGGGAAGGACGAATCGAGGTAGGTGCGGAGGGCCGTGATGCTCGCAGCCAGCTGTTGGGACTCGTTGTAGACGGGGACCACGATGTCCACATCCAAGGTCGTCTGAGTCCAGTCGCCATCGACTTGGGCCAGTTGGGTGACGCTCATGGCGCTGACTGTGCCGGTTGAGAATCGGTTTGAAATGAGACCCAGCTGTGAGCCGGATGAGAATGTGGGCGACGAGGCGAGCGCTACCGGCTCGCGACTGCCATCCAGCCTGCACTTCCGCTCGCAATCCGGCTTGCTCTCACCAGTGGCAGTGCTGGCCCTGCTCAAGTCGGCGGAGCCGAATGGCCGGTCCCTGGGTAGTCCGGTTCCACATCCACGGCGGGGGGAGCCGTGGGCAGGTGCACGGTGAAGGTGGTGCCCGCACCGGGTCGGCTCTCGGCGGACACGCGGCCACCGTGATTGGCCACGATGGCACTGACGATGGACAGTCCGAGTCCGGCGCCACCGTGCACCCGCGACCGGCTCGGGTCGGAGCGGTAGAACCGCTCGAAGATGTGCTCGGCCTCCTCTGGCTCCATGCCCGGACCGGTGTCGGCGATGGTGATGACCGCCCCACTCTCCTCCTTGGCCACGTCGACCCGGGCTGACGTGCCAGCCGGCGTGTGGGCGCGCACGTTCCCCAACAGGTTGTCCACGACCTGCCGCAGGCTGGTGGCATCCCCGATGATCTCGATCGGCTCGGAGGCTTCGAACCGCAGGGGCCATGCCGGGCCGACGGCAGCGGCCGTCTTGACGGCTTCGGCGCACAGCGCCACCAGGTCCACAGAACGTTGCTCCATCGGCCGCCCTTCGTCCAGCCGGGCCAGGAGCAGCAGATCGGCAACCAGGTGCTCCATCCGGTCCGTCTCCGTTCGTATTCCGTCCATCACCCGCCCGAGGTCCTCCGTGTGCTCGGAAGCGCCGCGCCCGAACAGCTCGGCATAGGCGGAGACGGCGGCGATCGGGGTACGGAGTTCGTGCGAAGCGTCGGCCACGAACCGCCTGAGTCGTTGTTCCGACGCCTGGAGACGGCGTTCGGAGGACACACGGGCACTGAAGGCGGCTTCGATGCGCGAGAGCATCACGTTGAGGGTGCGGGCCAGGCGGCCCACCTCGGTCGAGTCGTTCTCACCGGGGACCCGCTGGGTGAGGTCGCCGGCGGCGATGGACTCTGCTGACCGCTCCATATCGCGCAGCGGACGGAGTCCGACGCGGACCAGCCAGAAGCCGCCGAGGACGGCCAGGACCACCGCGCCGCCTGTCACGGCCAGCTCGATGAGCAGAAGTTGGTGCAGGGTGCTGCCGGTGTCGCTCAAGGGTTGGGCGACGATGAGCAGGTCGCCGTCCTTCAGCGTGGAGGCGCGCACCCGAAAGGAGGGCCCACCGTTCTGGGTGGCCGGCGCCGTGAAGTATGCGACCTGGGCGCCGTCAGGGGCCGTCGAGAACCCGGTGATGGTCGTGGGCAGGCGCGGCGTGTAGGCCTTGCCGTCCAGGTAGGCCGGGCAGCTCTGCGAGTTGACCACCGCACCCTTCGGAGACCGCACTTCGACCGCGCCGAACTGGAAGGCGTTGGAAGGCCGGCCGGCGTCCTCGGGCGCGGGAGGGACTGCACCGCCTCCGCCCGGCCCGAACGGACCGGCGCCGCAAAACAGTGGCCTCCCGCTGTTGAGCTGGTGCTCATTGGCCTGGTGGTAGACGTCGAGCTGCTGGTCCACCCGTTGGTACAAGAACGACTGCAATGCGGAGTAGGTGGCCACGTCGGCGATCACCAGCGCCGCCAGGGCGATGACGCCGATGGCCACCAGAAGACGGGTCCGAAGCGACATCCCTCAATCCGCAGACGGCTCACGGAGGGCGTAGCCCACCAGGCGCACAGTGTGGATGACGGGGGGACCCGCCGCCTCGAGCTTCTTGCGCAGGTAGCTGACGTAGGTCTCGACCACGTTGCCGTCCCCGCCGAAGTCGTAGTGCCACACGTGGTCGAGGATCTGGGACTTGGACAGCACATGGCGGGGATTGAGGAGGAAGAACCGGAGCAGGTTGAACTCGGTGGCGGTCAACGAGATGGACTGGCCGGCCCGGGTCACCTCATGGGCGTTCTCGTCCATCTCGATGTCGGCGAACCGGAGGATGCCCTCATCCTCGGGTTCGCTCCCGATGCGCCGCAGGATGGCGTGCACTCGGGCCACCACCTCAGCCAGGGCGAACGGCTTGGTCACGTAGTCGTCGCCGCCGACGGTGAGTCCGGCCACCTTGTCGTCGACCCCATCCCGGGCGGTCAGGAAGAGGATGGGCACCCGGAGCCCGTCGGCCCGCAGCCTTCGGGTGACCTCCAGGCCGTCCAGGTCCGGCAGCATCACGTCGAGGACGATGAGATCGGGAGGAGTCTCCTGGGCGGCGGCGAGGGCCAGACGCCCGTTGACCGCCTCGTCGACCCCGAACCCCTCATAGCGGAGCGAGGTGGCCACGGCGTCGACGATGGAGGGCTCGTCATCGACGACCAGGATGCGCTGGCTTCGGGTGGGCTCCACGTTGCTCCTCCTCCTGGGCTGGGCATGGCATCCACCTGCGGTTTACCGGTGGATGCCACCAGCATCGCGCCGGGGTGTGCATCCCGGGTGTGACTCAGCTGTGAGCCGGCTGTGAGGGAGCGTCGGACGAAATTTCGATTCACAGGAAGGTCACAGCGGGGATGACGCTGACTCTGTTGGCCCGTGTGTGCAATGACCGTCACGAGAGGGCGGCGATGAAGTCCCGCCCGATGAGACGGATTCTTGACCGGCATCCCAGCGAAAGGTGATGACATGGCACACCAGGCCCGCCAGGACAAGCGCACCTCCCAGCCCGCCGCACGGGCCCGCAACCGGGCCATGGCAGGGTCCGACGGACCACCGGCGCCGTTGGCATCGCCGCTGTCGCACTCGCCGTCGGCCTCGGCATCCTCGTGGCGTCCGAAACCACGGCTCACTCCTCGGCCTCCACCACCACGCCCACCAGCTCGGTCTCCACCCCGGCCACATCGGCCTCCTCGAGCTCGTCGTCCTCCTCGAACTCGTCGTCGGTCTCGTCGAACTCGACGGCGACGACCACCACTCCAACAACTACCGCCACCACCACCCCCACGACAACCAAGGCCAAGCCGACCACGGTGTCGGGGCAGTCATGACGAACGCGGTGGAGGAGATGGCCATCGTTGCTGGGCGCGGCGCCCAGGCCATCGGCACCCGATCGATGCGGGCCATCGGCACCACCGCTGAGGTGGCTGTGACGGCGGCCGACCGTGCCGACGAGGCGATGACCCTGTTGGCCGACGACCTGCGGTCCATCGACGCCGCCTGCAGCCGGTTCCGCTCCGATTCGGAGCTCCGACAGCTCGAGGTGAGCAGTGAAGGTCGGCCGGTGCCTGTCAGCCCCTTGTTGTTCGACGCCCTCGAGACGGCGCGGGTGGTCGCCGTCCAGACGGCCGGCATCGTCGATCCGACCATCGGTTCGGCGCTCATCGAGCTCGGCTACGACCGGGACTTCGACACCATCGCCGCTGACGACCTCGCCCCCGACTTTCGCGCCGAACCCGCTCCCGGCTGGTGGCTGATCGAGCTCAACGGCGCTGATCGCACCGTGTCGATCCCCGCCGGGGTGCACGTCGACCTCGGGGCCACCGCCAAGGCGTTCGCCGCCGACCGGGCAGCCCAGCGAATTGCCGCCACGCTCGGGTGCGGGGCGCTGGTGAACCTCGGTGGCGATGTTGCCGTTGCCGGCCAGTGCCCGTCGGACGGGTGGGCCATTGGCATCGCCGCAGAGTCCACCTCGGCCCTCTGTGAGGTGGATCAGGTGGTGACCCTCGTCAGCGGGGGCCTGGCCACGTCGGGGACCACGGCCCGCTCGTGGGTCCGCAACGGTCGCACCGTCCATCACATCGTCGATCCGTGGACGGGTGATGCTGCTCCGGCCGTCTGGGCACTGGTGTCGATCACGGCACCGAGTTGCGCGCAAGCCAATGCCTGGAGCACCGCCGCCATTGTGTGGGGTTTGGATGCCATCGGGAACCTGGCCGCCATCGGCGTCCCAGCTCGCCTGGTCCATGCCGATGGCGCCATCGTCCGCCTCGGGGGTTGGCCTCCCGCCGTCGACGACCTCGCCGGTCCTGGCAGCCACGAGCTCCTCAACTACCACCTCGACACCGGGACGGCGTGCTGATGTTGGCCACGTCGTCCACCGTTCTCTGGTACACCACCCGAGCCACCGGAGTCGTCGCCCTGTTGTTGTTGACCGGCACCATGGTGCTCGGGATCCTCACCGCCGGACGGGTGAGGACAACGTCGTGGCCTGCTTTCGCCCAGGCGGACCTGCATAGACGGGTCTCGCTAATGGCCATGGTGTTTCTGGCCTTCCACGTGCTCACCTCGGTCCTCGATACGTATGTCAACGTGGGCTGGGCTGCCATCGTCGTACCCTTCGCCTCTCCCTACCGCCCGGTGTGGACCGGGCTGGGAACGGTGGGTGTCGACTTGATCCTCGCCGTCGCCCTATCCAGCGCCCTGCGCCAACGCATCAGTGCCGCGACCTGGCGGGGAATCCACTGGCTGGCCTACGGGAGCTGGCCGGTGGCCATGGCCCATTCACTGGGCATGGGAACCGATGCCTCACGTCTCTGGATGGACGGACTGGCCGTGGTGTGCTCGCTGGCCGTTCTGGCCTCTCTGGCCTGGAGGATCAGTGACCACCGGAAGAACAGGGAGCGAGCGGTCGAGCTCGGTGCCCTCACCCGGGCCGTCCCCGCTCTCCGCGGGCCGCGCCGAAGGGCACAGCTGCCGTCGCGGCCCACCTCGGCTCAGCCCCGGCGCGTGGACAGCGCCTCCCGAATTCTCGAGAAGGAGCGTTCATGAGCACCATGACCCTGGCCTGCGCCCAGCGGATGCTCCCGGTCGGGCCCGGGGGCAGACCCGCCCCCGACCTGGCCGGGCACCTGGCCGCCCACGGCCCCCTCGCCATCCCCATCCGGAATGATCCCGGCTGGAAGGCAGCGGTGCGCCGGGCCGTCGCCGAGTCGGGGCTGCTCGGCCGGGGTGGAGCGGGATTTCCCGCCGCGGCGAAGTGGGACGCCATCGACGGCGGCCGGCATCGGCCTCTGGTCGTGGTCAATGCCATGGAGGGTGAGCCGGCCAGTGCCAAGGACCGGGTGCTGCTCGGCCGGGCGCCCCATCTGGTCCTCGATGGGGCGGAGGTGGCCGCGGCGGTGATCGGCGCGTCCGAGATCGCAATCTGCGTCGCCGACCACAACGACCCGGCCGCGGCCTCGATCGAGGCCGCCATCGCCGAGCGCAGGCGGGCCGGAATGTCGGTGCGTCGCATCTCGGTGCGCCGCCCACCGGGCGGGTATGTCACCGGAGAGGAGTCCTCGCTGGTGTCGTGGCTCAGCAGTGGCCGGGCGTTGCCGTTCCTCCGAACGGACAAGTCGGTGCCCGTCACCGTTGGTCGCGGCCCGGCTCTGGTCCACAACGCCGAGACCCTCTCCCAGGTGGCCCTCATCGCTCGACACGGCCCCGCCTGGTCCCGCGGCCTGGGTACAACTGAAGCGCCTGGCTCCACCCTGGTCACCGTGACCGGTGCCGTGTCCTCTCCGGGGGTGCTCGAGGTGGAGCTGGGAACCCCGGTGGCCGACATCGTGGCGCGGGCCGGCGCCGACACCGAGCTGTCGGCGGTGCTGCTCGGCGGCTATGGAGGTGCCTGGCTCGATGCGGCCCAGCTGGCCGTACCGTATGCTCCCGGACCCCTCAGCGCCGCGGGCGCCAGCCAAGGAGTGGGCGTCATCATTGCGCTCCCCAGGACGTCATGCGGCGTGGCGGAGACGGCCAGGATCGTCCGCTACATGGCGGGGGAGAGTGTCGGCCAGTGCGGGCCCTGCATCTTCGGGTTGCCCGCCATCGCCGACGATCTCGAACAGCTTCGGAGCGGTCGCGCCGACGCCGGCGTGGTCGACCGCATCCAGATGCGAGCGGGCACCGTGGAGGGACGAGGAGCGTGTCGTCACCCCGATGGCGTGGTCCGTCTGGTGAGAAGTGCGTTGGTGGTGTTCGCCGCCGACACTCTGGACCACGCCCGAGGTCGTCCCTGCTCCGGACGTGCCTCCCCGACGGTGTTGAGCTTTCCCGAAGGCGCGGCCGGCGCACGGCGGTCGGCATGACGCCGGCGCGCCGGATCGGAGTGCGGCTGCGGGTCGACCCGGTCGCTTGTGACGCCTATGGGTACTGTGCCGAACTGCTTCCTGAGCGAGTCACATTGGATGAGTGGGGCTACCCGCGCGTCGACGGCACTCCCGTCGACGGGGCCCTGGTCGAGCTCGCCACCAGAGCTGCGGCTGAATGCCCGCGCCGGGCGGTCCTGCTGGAGAGGGTGACGGTGGCCTGAGCGGCGTCCCACCGGACCCGGTCTCCGGGACGCCGGCTCGAAGTCCCCACTCGGCCCTCCTCGTAGGCTGCTCGCGTGCGCCGGCGACAGACAGGAGGACCGAGCGAAGGCGGCCCGGGGCCGGCTGAGGGTCTGTGGGCTCCCGAGCGGCGGGCCCTGACGGTCGGCCTCGTGCTGACCATCACCTTCATGGCCGCCGAGGCGTTGGCGGTGGTGACCATCATGCCGCAGGTTGCTCGGAGCCTGGGTGGCATCCACCTCTACGGCTGGGTGTTCAGCGCCTTCCTACTCGGGAGCATGGTGGGGATCGTCGCCGCCGGTCGGGAGGCGGACCGCACGGGTCCGGCTCGACCCTACGTGGCCGGTGTGGCGCTGTTCGGGGCCGGCCTGGTGGTGGCCGGGCTCGCTCCCTCGATGCTGGTCCTGGTGGTGGGCCGCACCCTGCAGGGAATCGGTGCCGGAGCGGTTCCGGCCGTGGCCTACGTGGCCATCGGCCGCAGTTTCCCGGAGGTGCTCCGGGCCCGGATGATGGCGGTCCTCTCCACGGCGTGGGTGGTACCGGGGATCATTGGCCCCCTGATCAGCGCAGGAGTGGCCCATGTGTTCGGTTGGCGCTGGGTCTTTCTGGGCCTGCTGCCCCTGGTGGCGGTGACCGGGGCCCTGGCCCTGCCCGGGCTGGTCCACCTGGGGAAGGCGACCACGCCACCGGTGGTCGAGCACCGGCTGGCGGATGCACTCCGTGCCGCGGCCGGGACCGGGCTCATCATCGGGGGACTGGCCGGTGGCCTGTCGCTGCTAGCCGTCGCCGTCGTGGCGACGGGGATCGTGGCGCTGGTTCCGGCGTTGCGACGACTGCTGCCGCAGGGAACCCTCCGGTCCCGACCCGGCCTTCCAAGCACCATCCTGAGCCGCGGGCTGCTCACCTTCGCCTACTTCGGCGCGGACGCATTCGTCACCCTGGCCATCGTCACCGTGCGACACCACAGCGTGGCCGTCGCCGGTATTGCCGTGACCGGTTCGACGCTGGCGTGGACCGTGGGTGCGTGGATACAGGCCCGATTCAACACCCGGTGGGAGGGGAGGCGACTGGTGCGGATGGGGCTCGTCCTGGTGCTGGCCGGCGTGGTCGGCATGCTCGTGGTCCTCCGACCGGCGGTGCCTTTGTGGGTGGCCTTCGCGGCCTGGACGGTGGCCGGACTGGGTATGGGCCTGGCCTATGCCCCGATCTCGTTGATGATGCTCCGCGAGGCGCCGGAGGGGAGGGAGGGGTGGGCATCGGCCTCCTTGAGCCTCTCGGATGTGTTGGGCTCCGCCCTGGGCGCCGGTGTCGGCGGCGCCGCCATCGCCGTGTGCGCCAGCCGCGGATGGCCCTTGTCGTCCGGGGTGTCGGTGGCATTCGCCCTCCCGGCCGCCGTGGCGGTGGTGGCCCTCGGCCTCAGTGGTCGGCTCCCGTCCCAGAACTCCCTGCCCGTGGTGGGGCGATCGAGCTGACCTCCGGGCGGGGATGGCGGTGGGACCGGAGGGTGCTCAGCCGCACACGGCGCGGGGGTGGGGCAGCCCGGCACCGGTCAGGTACCTGGTGACCAGCTGCTGCATGCAGAGGTCGGCGGAACCGCTGAGCAGCCAGGTGTGACCCCAGCCCCTCCATGTCACCATGCTGGCATCAGAGAAGATGGTGGCCAGGTGCTGGGCATTGATCAAGGGCGTATTGGGGTCTCCCGTGTTGCCGATGACGAGGATCGGCGGCGTGCCCCGCGGATGGAGGTCGGCTACCGGCTCGAGGGCGGAGGGCCAGGAGACACACCCGCCCATCGTGTAGGTCACGGCATAAGCGCCGATCAACGGGTAGCGGGCGTCGACCGACCGGGCCAAAGCTCCCCCCCTCCGTCGGTCCCGGGTGGGCGTCGGCATCGTTGCAAGTGATGGCCCACAGCGGATCGACCAGGGGTGAGCCGTCGATGTCGGTGACGAACAGGAGGGCGAGGGAGCGCAGCGGGGCGCCGTTGCCGCCGTTGGCGGCCACGAGTGCGGCGTAGAAGTTCGAGCTGAAGGCGGGGACGCTGAGCACCAGCAGGGTGGCGGTATCCAGATCGCCCACGGTGACCGGGTAGGGGTCGGCCCCTCCCGGAGGGGGGAGCGGACTGTGGATGAGCGCTGAGGCCAACGAGCGGAAGAAGGCCTGCGGATCTGCTCCCAGGGGGCACGTCGATTGCGCAGCGCAGCCAGCCAACAGATGATCCAGTGACCGCTCGGCGGCCGGGGCCTCTTGAGTGGCCTGCTGGATCAGTGGGGCGTTGACGTCGACCGCACCGTCGAGGACCATGGTCCCGACCCGTCGGGGAAACAGGTCGGCGTAGACCGATCCCAGCACGGTGCCGTACGAGATCCCGTAGAAGTCGATGGAGGCCAGGCCGAGCGCCTGGCGGATCCTGTCCATGTCCCGAGCGGTGTTGAAGGTGTTGAGGAAGGGCTCGAGGGACGCCGTGCGGTGCTGGCACCGCCGGGCCATGGCGGTGAACGCCGGCGCCCCGGGCAACGGCTGGCCGGCGGCCGATGGTACCGGCGCCACGCTGGTCAACGCCGACGGTGCGGTTCCGCATCGGAGGGGATCGCTGGCACCGGTACCCCGCGGGTCGAAGCTCACGATGTCGAAGTGCTGGCGGACGGCTGGAGGAAAGTCGCCGAGCGTCACCGGGAGGATCTGGGTCCCGCTCTGGCCGGGTCCACCCGGGTTGAACACCAGCGTCCCCGTCGGACCGGAAGGGTCCGTGGCCCGTGACCGGATCACCGCCAACGGGATCGATGCGAGGGTGGGGTGCCGGTAGTCGACCGGCACCGACACCGTCCCGCACGAGAGGGTGGAGCCCGCCGAGCAGGCCGCCCAGGCGACCGCGCCCGCAGGGGGAAGGGCCGGCAGGGAGACGGGTTTCGACTGGTCTGTCGCGGAGGTGCCCGTGCCCCCACCGGATCCGCTGGTGGAACCGCCACACCCTGCGGCCACCGATGCCGCCACTGCGGCTGCGAGCCAAACACAGGAGCGCCAACGCCCCCTCGTCGCTCCCATGGCAGCGAACGTAGCAGTGCGATCCCGGCCGAGCCGGCTTGGACCCCCCGATCCCGTCGCCACCCGGGGCGCGATGAGAATTGGCTGATGGCATCGTCACAGCACCATGATCCTGTGCCGCGTTTGCCCCAAAAGGCGTGGTGAGAGCTTCGAACTCGTGGGACACCGACCGGTGGAGGGCCGGGGAATGATTGCTCCTCGAACCATGTTGCAACCAACGTGCAGGTTCTGACCTTCCCCTCGGGGCTCAGGCCGTCGTCGGTGTCCGACGAAAGTGCTGCACGTCTGACCGCCGCCAAGCTGGTAGGCGTTACCGGGGTGCTGGCCTACAACTGGTGGGTGGTCGTTCCCTTCGTTCCAGGGCTCATGCCGTCCGTCAACGGATTCTTCTCCGACCTCGAGGCGTCGGGCCGCCCGCACGCACCGCTGATGTCGGATGCCGACCTGATCGCCGGTGTGTTGATGGCGGCGGCACTGTTGCTCCGGGGGTCGAACGCAAGCGGTGCCGTGCGCAAGGAGTGGAAGTGGTTGATGCTGTTCGCCATCGGCGGCGCGGTCGGAGGCCGCTACCCCTACGCCTGCTCCGAGGGCCTGAGCGCCACGTGCCGTACCCTCGAATGGCACCTGCAACTTCCGATTCACCACTATGTGCACGTTGTTGCCGGCATCACGGAGTTCGCCACCTTGACGACCGCCGCCCTCATCGCCATGCGCCGTACCCGCGGCCAAGGGACCATCGAGGCCCGGATCTACTCGGGGCTGGTGAAGGCACTGGCCATCGGATACCCGTTCCTCGGGCTGGCGTACCTCACCAACAGGTTGGGCACTCTCGTGGAGCCGGTGTTCTTCGCGGCCTTCTCCGTCATGATCCTGGCGGAGGTATTCGAGCCGATCGGACGGAAGGCCGACGCCCCGACGTGGAGCGATCGCGTGACGGCAGGCGACACGAATTCGAACGAAGCCGCCGGCTGCGTACCCACGCCCAGCGGCCAGGCGTAGCGATCGCCGCTCGGTAGAGCGCAGCGCCCCGACATTGGGGGCCAGGGGACGCCTGTGCGCCGGTCAGAGGCGTGATCTGCGTGCCGACGTCGGGTTTTAAGCGGTACCCCTCCCGTTCCGCCTAGGGTTGTGGGGTCATCGACCCAATCACGCGGGCCGATGCATGTAGGGCTTCACAATGGATCCCCGCGTTACCGTGCGTGAATTTCAAGGAGACAACAGTTATGGGTGTAGGTGCAGTCAAGTGGTTCAACGCCGAAAAAGGCTTCGGATTCATTACGCCTGACGGCGGCGGGGATGACCTCTTCGTTCACCAGTCCGAGATCCAGATGGAGGGATTCCGCGACCTCGCGGAGGGCCAACGTGTGGAGTTCGAGACCAAGCAGGGTCAAAAGGGCCTGCAGGCGAGCCAGGTCCGCAAGATCTGATTCGGCCTTTGTCGGGGTGTCGACCCGGCGTCACTATCGGACCTCCGGTAGTGCTCGTCGGGCCGGCCCCGACGAGCACTGAGAACGCTCAGTGCTCGCCTCTGACGATGAGGTGAATTCTCGGGCGCTCCTCTGCGGGGCGCCCGGGGAATTAGTTGAGAAGTCACGGTTCCGCCTGACAGCGTCGAACCGGTAGCCCGGCAGCCCCGCCCGTTTGACGCGACCCGACCCGTTGGGGACGTGTTACGGCCGGCCCTGCGTGGGCAGGGATCGTCCTCTCGCCGGGCTGTGCGGTGCGGGGTAAGCGTGCCGATTCGGTCCAGCGCCGCAGCCCGAGGAGGGCCGTCGTGAGCAGGACCACGAAAGCAGCTGCTTCCACGATCGACGACGAGTGCCACCGCCAACCCGGCGATCGTCTGCAGCAGAAACACCGGGCCGATGGTGGAGATGTGCTCGCACCCGTCGACCACAGATAGAAGTGGATGGCTGCGGCCACGGCGAGCACCGCACGCCCCGTCCAAAACAGGAGGGGTGATCAGAGGGCCGGGGGCGACCAGCACGTTCCGCTAGCCGATCTGCGTGGTCCTTCAGATCCGGTGTCAAGGCCAGGGGAAGTGGGTGCGCCCGTTCATTCCTGGTCTCCGTCGCCACCCGCGCGCGGGATCCCGTGTCGTTGCCGGCGAGTGCCACCTGGTCGCGCCGGAGCCGTCAAGAGCACTCTCCGGTGATTTCCGAGGAGCCGGTTTGCCGGCACTTCGGTTGACCCCCTTGACACAAGGCCGACTGGTGTTATTGTACAAGTAGAGACTTGTACAAGCTAATGCATGAGAAAGGAACTAGCTGTGAATACCACGACCATCACTCCCACAACCACCACCGACTTCCGCTCCACAAAGAGCTTCGTCGCCGCCCCCGACGCCGTGTTCTCGGCGCTGACTGACATCGACGCCCTGACCGGCTGGTGGACCCCCGCAGCCGGCGGAGCTCACGCCGGCGAGACGCTGCGCTTCCTGATGGGCGACCAGGAGGTCGTGATGCGGGTCGACGAGGCCGACCGCCCGTCTCGGGTCCGCTGGATCGTGCTCGTCTGCGAGCCCGCCTCCGATTGGGTCGGGACCTCGATCACCTTCGAACTCGAGCCGGTCGGCTCCGGCACCGAGCTGCGCTTCCACCACCACGGCCTCCATCCTGACCTGGAGTGCTTCGAGAACTGCCAGGCAGGGTGGACCCACTTCCTTGCCAGCCTCGTCGACTACGTCGACCGGGGTGCCGGCAGCCCGAACCCGCCGGCGGAGCGCTTCGCCGCCTGGCGCGCCGAGCACGCCGCCCACTGAGCAAGCTTGGACGGCGCAGGTCGCGTTCCGTTAGAAAGCATCGATGATGCCCGAGCCCGAGGACACGGCAGCGCCCGTTGGACCCGACGCGGTCCTGCGGGCGCTCGCCGATCCTCATCGGCGCCAGATCCTGCGGCTGGTCCAGCACGCCGAGCTTCCCGCCGGGCAGATCGCCGCCCGCTTCGACCTCACCCAGCAGGCCGTCAGCCAGCACCTCACCGTCCTCAAGCGGGCCGGGTTGCTGGCCGAGCGCCGGGAGGGCACCCGCCGGCTCTACTCGTTGCGGTCCGAGTCGCTCCAGCCGCTACGCACCCTGCTCGACGAGTTCTGGCCGGACGCTCTCGCCAGCTTGAAGGAGTCTGTCGAGCGAGCCCACCCCCGCAATCAGGAACCCCGCAATCAGAGGAGAAGTCCGACGTGATTAGCACCAGCGTCCGCATCGCCGCACCGCCCGAGGTGGTGTTCCCCTACTTCACCGACCCCCAGCTGTTGGTCACCTGGATGGGGGACCGCGCCGACCTCGACGCCCGGCCGGGTGGGACGTTCGCCGTCGACTTCAGCGGGACCGCCGCCCGCGGCAGCTACGTCGCAGTGGAGGCGCCCCACCGGGTGGTCTTCACCTGGGGGATCCCCGAGGACGCCACGCTGCCGCCCGGTAGCAGCACGGTGGAGGTGGTGTTCGTCGCCGACGGCGCCGACACGATCGTGAACCTCACCCACCGCGACCTCCCGCCGGACCGGGAGCCCTCCCACCGGGAGGGGTGGGAGGGCTGCCTGGCCGCACTCGTCGCCGCCCCTCGCCAATAAGGGCGATCGACCTCGATGACCGGCGCGTCCCACGACGCGTGGGCCCCGCATGCCGACGTCGCCACCCCCTCGGGGGAACCGATCGAGGTGATGGTCGGTGGCCAGCTCACGACGCTGGCTCCCGGAGTACCTCGTGTCACCCGCAGCAGCGCAGGATCCGACACTCCTTCCTCGCAACCGGGCGCTCATTTCCGGAGCGCCGGTTGTGGGCCGGCTAGGCCAGCGCCGTGGGGCGCTCTGCGACTACCAGCCGTGGCAGCCGTACTGATCCGGTGGGCTGAACTGGATCCGCTCAGCCACCATGATCTGCTGGTCCTCCGTGGCCATGGCCCCTTCGGGGGCGAACTCCCGTCCTCCATAGGCAGCCCAGTTGGATCGGCTGATGCCGAGGCCGCCGCTGAAGCGGGAGCCGTTGGCTGTCCAGTTGCCACTCTCTTCGCACATGGCCACCCGTTCCCACGCTGCCCGCTGTGCGGGCGTCACGGTGTCCACGGGCCCGGGTGCCGGTGCGGCCACCGGAGACGGAGACGTCGTCGGCGCCGGGATAGGGACGGGGGTCTTGGGTGGAGCGAGCACCGCGGCGCTCAGGTCGGCCAACAAGCTCGATCGGCCGAGCAAGGGTGCTCCCGCTGGGTCGTGGTAGGCCGCCAGCTGGTGGGGCGGCATGGCGATGACTGCTGATGACGTCGTCGGAGACGACGAGGTTGCTGCTGCCGGCGCCGGCTGCGTCGTGGAAGCCTGCGTCAGGAAACTGACGGTGATGAGGGCGACCGGGATGATCGCCACGAGTGCAATGCGGGTCCGCATGGCACCTCCCTTCGTAGGGCGCGAGTGCGCCTTGCTCTGTTCGGTGTTGGCGGGCTCCGGCCATTGCATTCATTCCCCGGACGGCGAGCGGAAAGGCATCGTCCGTCCTGGCTGCACGCCGCAGGGTGTGCGGCCGGTTTGGTTACGCCCAGGATTGCGTCGTGGGAACACCACTCGTTTCGTCGTTGATCGGGATCATGTTTCGGTGTGCCGGTGGCCCATCGCCACGATGGCGCGCCGAGCCAAGAGGAGTACTCGGTTCATGCCGTCTTGCTGTCGATAGTCGGTGGATTCCGACTGGCAACAAGCGCCTCGATCAATTCCGAAGCAGTGCCCAGCATGGATGCGCTCATAACAGTATAGATGGCTGCTCCCCATCAGTGGGTCCAGGTCAGCCCTGCCCGCCCTGTAGAGCTGGAAGAACTGACAGATGAATTGGCCCTCTAACTAGGAACATTGGTCATGATTGACAGTAGATCAGCCGATTCTATATTTTTGGATTCAGCCCAAGACACTTGCACTATGAAGCGGGCGTAACGGATAGGAGATAGTCCCTATCTGTCTTCACGATGGCACCCCGTCATAGGAGGTCGTGCCCGGAATCGGACTGGAATTGAAGGAGGGAGAGACGGGAATGCCCGTCTCTCCCTCCTTCCCAAGAACCTCCGAGGGAGCGGCCCTAGCGGTCGCCCACTTGATGGATGGTGTAGTTGGTGCTGTTGTCCCGGGTGGCGGCCGTGTAGCCGGTCAGGAACTTGCTTGCACTGATGGTGAAGGTGCCCGGGAAGTCCCCGGTGAGCGCGTTGTCCGAGAGGACTCGACGGCGACGCCCTGGCCGCTGATGCTGTCCTTGGTGGTGGTCGAGGCAGGAGCGTAGGACCGGCCGTTCGGCGCGCCGTACTGCAGCACTTCGCGGTGAACTCCACCACGAGTTGCGACAACGCCATCGGTGCCGCCTCCCCCTTCCAGCAACCAGGATGCCATCTCCGTCTGCGGGACCAGCGTGTCCATCACCGGCATCACCGTGTCGGCCTACAAGGAGAAACTGTCGCAGTCATCGCCAATTGTGACGAGATTTGACTCCGGGCGAGTTGGATGACGGAATCGATGTGTCGGCGGCGCGTCTCACCCCCTCCGACGGCGGGTCGGCAGCGCCCTTTCCATCCACCTGTCGACGGGCGACGGGATCAACGGCGCAAGCGTGCGGGCTCGTAGGCACCCAACCCACACCCCAGCCCCGTAGGAGACGTCGTCGACGATCGACGCCGCCGACCATCGGATCGGGTCGAGCCCAGGACGGCGGCGGCGCCACTCGATCGTCGGGGGGGCGAGCACCAGGAGTGCGACCACCGCCGCGGCCCGCCTGCTCCGCAGTGCGCCCGCCAGCAGAGCCGGCCCGCCCAGCATGGTGGCAGCGTGACCCATGCCGACCAGGGTCCATCCCGCACTCTCGGTACTCCACCGAAATGCCAGCCTGGCCGGGACCCCATGGCGGCGTGTGCGCTGTGCCAGCTGGGCGGCCGATACCAACAGCAGCGCCAGGGCGGTTCGGGGCCGGCCGGCCAGGCCTGCCGTCACCGTGGCGGTCGGCCACGGGCGGAGCTCTAGCGGAGCCAGCCTCCCCTGGTGGCGTCGGGCCAACGGTCCCGCCGATGTCCCGTATCGGTAGCGGCGGGTGAGCAGCGCGCACCACGATGAGGGCTCACGGTGGAAGACCGTCGCCGAAGGCTCGTACCGGACCCGCCATCCCGCATCGAGCAGTCGCCACACCAGGTCGACGTCCTCTCCGACCCGGAGGCCGGCGTCAAACCCGAACCCGTCATCCAAGGCGGCCCGCCGCACCACCAGGGCGGCAGCGGGGACGTAGCGAACCAATCGATCCGGTCCCACCTCGCTCCGGCCCGGTCCCATGTCCAGCGACGAGCGGGCCTCGGAGAACCGGGCCAGCGCCGAGGTCCCGACGGTTCGGCCGGTCCCATCGGGCCGGACCCGGGGCGCCACCGCCCCGACAAGGGGATCCTCGAACATCCACGTGAGTGTCCGAAGCCACCCGGTGGTGACGGCACAGTCGCTGTCCACGAACGCCACCAGCTCCGTATCGATCACGGACAGGGCGTCGTTGCGGGCCGCCCCGGGGCCCCCGTTGACGGTGCGGGTGATCATCCGGGCCCCGTGTCGCTGGCACACCTGGGCCACCGATCTCGGGTCGTGCGAGGCGTCGTCCACCACCACCACCGGCGCCCCCCCGCCCAGTGACGCCAGGCAGCGGTCCAGCGCCGCGCTCCGGTCGCGCACGGGCACCACCACCGTCACGCCGGGATCGGTCTCCGAACCGCCAGTGGTGGTCGGCGGCCGGGGATGGGCCATACCGGCGTCGACCAACCGGCGGCCGAGCTGGCGGGCCGCCGGGGAAGCCGTGCCGCGCCCGAGCCACTGGGTCAACGCTTCCCTCCCATCCCGACTCAACGTGATGAGCCGTCCGGGATGTCCGCCGGCCAGCACCGTGCCACCGCGGAAGGACCGGACCGACCGGTCGAGCTCGATCCCGAACCCCTCCGGCAAGGGGGTCAAAGGGAGAGGCCGCCGTCCACCGGGATCACTGCACCGGTCAGCGCCCCGCTGGCCGGTGCGGCCAACCACACCAGGACCGCCGCCACCTCCTCAGGGGTGAGCAGCCGCCTGATGGGCTGTTGGTCGGCGAACGACCGGGTGTCGCCGAGCCCGTAGAGCCTGGCGCTCTCTTCGAGGATGGCCGTGGCCGTCGAACCGGGGCTGACGGCGTTGGCCGTGATGCCCGTGTCGGCCAGTTCGACCGCCAAGCCGCGGACCAGCCCGGCGACGCCTGCCTTGGCGGCCCCGTAGGCGGCCAGCTTGGGCAGGCCCCGGCTGGCCGCCGCCGAGGCCACGGCGAGGAACCGCCCGTTGCGGGGGGCCGGCCGCCGCAGGAGCGCGGGGATGCCCACCCGGGCAGCCGTGATCGGCCCACCCAGATCCACACCGAGGACTGCGCCCAGTTCGTCACCGGGCATCTCCCACAGTGGGACCCCTCCGGCGATCACCCCGGCCACTGCCACCATGGCGTCCAGCCCACCGAATTGCTCCTCGGCCAAGGAGACGGCGGCGCCGAGCGCGTCGGCGTCGGTGGTGTCGGCCACGTGGGCCACGACGCGGGCGGTGTCGCGGTGCGGAGCTCCGGAGTCCGGCGGCACGGCCAGCGACGAGGCCACCACCGCCCGCAGCTCGGCCTCGGTTCCCATGGAATAGGGGAGCCTGGGGTCGTCGGAGGCACGGTCCACCGCCACCACCGCCCACCCGGCGGCGGCCAGTCCCCGAACGGTGGCCGCACCGATACCCCGGGCCGCCCCGGTCACCACTGCTACCCGGCTCATTGCCTCACCTCCACGGTTGGGATACTTCGGAGTCGTTCTGCCGTGCGGACCAGGTCGTCGACGGCCGCGGCCAGCAGGCCACGTCCTTCATCGGCGTTGGCACCGGCCGGATCGCCGAGCACGCCGTTGGCACTCACCGACCGCACTCCGTGGCGCTGCAGGAGCGGGAGCAGGGTGGCCAACGGCCGGAGGTCGCCGGCCTCGGCCTGCTCTGGTCCCACCCGGTCCGGGGCGATGGCCAGCATCAGCGACGTCTCGGTCCGGCCGGCGTGAAGGTCTCCCTTCCAGTTCGGGGACCACGCCACCACCGACCTTCCCTCTCCGTGGAGCCGGGTCATGGCCCTGTCCAAGGGCACCGAGTTGCCCCCATGGGCGGAGACCACGATCAGGTGGGTGAAGGCACCGCTGGCCGATCGCCCCAGCTCGACCAGCAGCAGCTCGGTGACCTCCTGCCCGATGGAGAGGGTTCCGGCGAACTCCTGGTGCTCTCCACTGGATGCGTACGCCACCGGCGGGGCCACCACCAGGCGCCCGAGGCGCCGGGCCGCACCCTCGGCCACGGCCACGGCGATGTCGGTGTCGGTGGTGACGGGCAGATGCGGGCCGTGCTGCTCGGTCGAGCCCAGCGGGATGAGGAGGATGTCCCCCGCGTCCGACTGCCGCGCCACTTGGGGCCAGCTCGAGGTGGCCAGCCGCTTCACCGGGGCGCCTCGGTTCCGGTGGGATCCGGGACAGCCGGCTGGTCGAGGTAGCCGTGGCGGACCAGGAACCGGAGCAGCTCGTCGGCGGACTCCACGGCTCCGAGGGGCCCGATGAGGGTCGGTGGATCGTGGTCCACGAGCGCCCCGGTCATGGCCAGCAGCCGGATCCGCGGGTCTTCGCTGTCGGGCGAGGGCAGGACCCGGGTCCGGGGCTCGAACGGGCGAAGGGCGCCGACGTGCGTCGATCCGGGTCCGTCCTCCGATCCCGGGCCCACCGGAGGTGTCCGGTGACCGACGGTTGCCGTCGGCGGCTCGACGGGGACGGGTGCCGCCCCGGCCGAAAGAGCCCCCTCCAGGGTCGCCCGTCGCAACCGGGTACCTGCCCCCTCCACCGAGCAGACCGCCGGCAGGGGCACCCGGAGCCGCTCGCGCCAACCGCCATCGAGGCGGCGCTCGCCGAGGAGCGCGGCCGGGCGCCCATCGAGGGGATGGCCGCCACCGGACGACCGGTCGACCTCCAGGCCCACCAGTCCCAGCGCCTGGGCGGCCCCGAGCTCGTGAGCCAGAAAGGCGGGAAGGGCACCGGTACCGCGGTCGACGGAGCGGTCGCCGCACAACACGAGGGTGGGCGTGCCGATCCGGGCCAGGGCGGCGGCGATGGTCCGGGCCAGGCCGTGCTCACCGCCTCCCAACTCGACGGCGTACCCGTGGTCGGTGCCCGCGGCGTCGTCCGGGACTCGCAGCACCGATGCCCCCAGCGCCATCACGTCCCGCAGCACCGGCTCGATGGCGGCCGGTCCGACGGCTACCGCCAGGACCCGGCCCGACCATGCCTCGGCCGCGCGCAAGGCATGCTCGAGCGCGGCGGCGTCGGCCGCCGACAGGCCGATGGCAAAGGCGTCTCGAGAGACTGCGCCGGTTAACGGATCGACGACCGGCCGGAGGTCGGTGATCCTCAGACAGGCCACGATCAGAGGCCGGGCGTCGGCGATCGGGGCGGTGCTCATCCGTGGTGGAAGACGACACCCTGGCCGCCGTCGGGATAGGTCCAGTTGATGGCGCCCTCATGATTGCAGACCATGTAGCAGGTTCCGCACTCGAAGCACTCCTCGTAGTTGAACAGGATGCCGCCGTCGGCGGTGGGGGCGAACAGGTTGGCGGGACAGGCGGTCACGCACTCGCGGGTGGTGCATGACCGGCAGACGTCGGAGTCCACGGTGATGTGGGCGCGTGCTCCGAGCCGGAAGTCCACGGTTGCCATCCGGTCCTCGAAGGCGATGCCTCGCCACCGCCTGGAAGCTCCGTCACCACCGGTCCCGTCCGGCAGGGAGTCGCTCATCCGAAGATCCTCATGCCGCGCACTGTGTCGGCCGCCAACTCACGGAGTTTCACGCCATGTTTGGCGGCCGCCGCCCGGGTGATCCGGAGGCCGCCCAGTTTGGGCGTGGGGTTGGTCACCGTGAACATCCCTTCGACCAGGTCGCAGATGAGACCCGGATAGCGCTGTTGGACCCGGTCGGACAGGATGAGGGCCGGTGCCTTGCGCAGGCGCTTGTGATCGGCCAGCACGAACTGTCGCTCGAGGTCGGCGCGATAGGAGGCCAGCCCGCGCGCCGAGCAGTCGCCGGCGGCAATGGCCCGGTCGACGGCCTGGCCGGCGGAGAACCCGGAGGCGATGGCGAAGTTGACCCCCTCCAGCCACAGGCCGGCGGCCAGCGTCATGGCGGCGGCGTCGCCCGCCACCAGCATCCCGTCGGCGGCCAGGGGAGGCATGGTGTCGTACCCACCCTCGGGGATGAGGTGGGCCGAGTACTCGCGCAGCGATGACCCTCGGAGGTATGGGGCGATGGAAGGGTGATCCTTGACCTCGGCGACCAGCTCTTCGGGGCGCACCTTGGCCTCGGCCAGGTGGGGGAGGGACACCACGACTCCGACGCTCACCGTCTCGGCGTTGGTGTAGAGGAAGCCCCCGCCGGGGATCCCCCGGGTGCACCCGAGCATCTCGATGTCGACGCCTTCGTGGGACCGTACGCCGAAACGCTCATCGATGGCGCCCCGGGGGAGCTCGAGCACCTCCTTCACGCCGAGGGTGTAATGGGACGCCTCGGCCCGGGGGAGCATCCCGGCCTCCTTGGCCAGGAACGAGTTCACGCCGTCGCAGGCGATGACCACCTTGGCGGAGAGCGAGGCACCGTCGCGGTCGGTGCGCACTCCGATGACGCGTCCGCGGTCGTCGCGCAGCAGGCCGGTGGCGACGGTAGACGTGAGCAGGCGGACCCCGGACCGCGTCGCCTGGGCCGCCATCCACGAGTCGAACTGCGACCGCAGGGTGGTCATCCCGTTGAACGGTGGAGCGCCCCACGCCTGCGAGCGGTAGTCGACGGACAGCGACTGGGACCCGGTCATCGTCATGGTCGACCGGCGGACCACCCACCGCTCGACCGGCACCTGCTCCCACCAGTCGGGGATGATGCCGTCCAGCACCCGGCCGTACACCACACCGCCGTAGACGTTCTTGGATCCGGGGAACGGGCCGCGCTCGACCAGGACCACCGAGCGGCCGGCCCGGGTCAAGGCCAGCGCCGCCGCCGAACCCGCCGGCCCCGCCCCCACCACTACGGCATCGAACGACAGGGATTCCCGATGGGATCCAGTCGTCCCGTCCGACGCGGGTGCTGCGTCCAGCTCAGGCACCTCGCGCCCCGTCCTGCTCCGACGGCGCCAGATCGGTCGGGACAACGACACCCAGCCGGCCGGCCAACTCGACCAGTAGGGCCCGGGCGTCGGTCACCAGGCCGAGGTCGGCCATGGCGGTCATGGGGCACGAGGCGTCCGTGTTCACACTGACGATGTGCCGCGGCGTGCCCAGTCCACCGACATGCTGCGCGGCCCCGGACACCCCGAAGGCGATGTACAGATCGGGGTCGATGGTGACCCCGGTCGTCCCGATCTGGCGTTCGTACCCGGTCCAGCCGGCATCGGTGACCACCCGGGTTGCCCCGGCCGATCCCCCCAGGGCGGCGGCCACCTGCCCCAGGAGGTCGAACACCTCGGTGGCGCGGCGGTCGTGCAGGCCCGCCGCCAGCCCGCCTCCCCCGGAGACCACCCGGGCGGCGTCGGACAGGTCCATGGTGTGGAGGTCCGGCTCGAGGAGGGCGATCATCTCAGCGTCGGGGCCGGTCTGGTCGCCGCCGGCCGGCTCGATCCCCTCGATGAGTGGTAGCGGTCGGATCGTGGTTGCGGTCCCGGCCGGGGTCAGCACGGGACCCTCGGGCACCAGGGTGACCACCGCGGGGCCCTCGATGCCCACCGGGACCAGAATCCGGTCGTCGAGCCGTGCTACCAGCGTGTCCACATACGGCTCGGCCCTCGACGGCTTCCCGGTCGGGGGTGCCGCCCCGGGGCGAACGGTGCGACAGGTCGCCCGCACCGCCCCAGCCACCAGCGGCCGTGCCAGGGCCGCCGCCAGGCGTGGGGCCAGGTCCCGCCCGTCGGGTGAGGCCGGCAGCAACACCAGCGGAACCGAGTCGACCGTCGGTGCCAACGAGGCGGCCAGGGCAGCGGGTCGGAGCCCGGGCCCGGTGTCGGACCACCACACCTGCTCGGCACCCACCAGGCGACCGGCACCGGCCTGTGCTCCTGAACCGACCACGATGACCCGCCCCTCGGCTTCGGCGACGGCGTGGTCGGATCCGACGGGTAGGCGCCCGTCACGGGCCACCACCACGGCGACCGCCCGCCCGACTGGGTCGAGCCCAAGTCCGGTCACAGCGACACCGCCACCCGATGGCCCTCGATCACCGCGGCATGGGCCCGTCGCGGCGCCAGGCAGTCCCCGACGCGGTACACCGGGAACGACTCGTCCCTGAGGGCCTGCCACAGTCCGTCGTCGGGCAGTTGGTGGAGGGAGCAGACCACCCAGTCGCACGCCCGCTCGTGGTCGGTGCCGGTGGGATGGTGCTGGAGCGTGAGGACCAGCCCATTCTGCTCCGTCCCGCCGTCCCGGTCGCCGTGGCCCTCGTGGCCCTGGTCGGGCTCGTGGGCCCGCACCCCCATGGGAACCAGGTCCACGCTCTGGCGGATGGACTTGGCGTGGGCCTTCACGTTCCAGGTCTCCATGTCGAGGGTGATGCCCAGGTCCTGAGCGACGACCATTCCGTTGGTGACGATCTCGACCTGGCAGCCGCGGTCGGACAGGAGCTCCGCCGTCGAGGTGGCCTGATGGAACCCGAGCTCGTCGACCACGACCACCCTCCCCTCGGGGTGGACGCGCCCCTCGAGGACGTCACGGACGTCGACCACCCGGGGATGGTCCCCCGCCCACCAGGGACGGGACGGCCGGGCCCCGGTGGCCACGATGACCGCGTCGGGGTGCTGCGCCCGCACCGTGGCGGCATCGGCCTCGGTCCCGGTCCGCACGTCAACGCCCTCGCGCCGGGCGGCCACGATCAGGTTGCGGGCGATGTCGAGGAATTCGGCGCGGCTGGGGACGGAGGCCGCCACCTGCACCTGTCCTCCCAGTCGGTCGTGCCGTTCGAACAGGGTCACCCGGTGGCCGCGCTCGGCCGCCGTCACGGCCGCCTGGAGTCCACCGGGCCCTCCGCCCACCACCACCACGTCGCGGCGGCGGGTGGGGAGGGGGAGGGCGATGGACTCACGACCGGTCCGGGCGTTCTCGATGCAGCCGAGCCAGCGGTTGAGCCCCATGCGACCGACGCACTCCTGATTGCAGGACAGACACGTCCGGATGTCCGTGGCGTGGCCGGACCGGGCCTTGGCGGCGAAGTCAGGATCGGCGATCTGGCCGCGCACCACCCCGACCAGGTCGCAGAGCCCGTCGTGGAGTGCCCGCTCGGCCTGTAACGGGTCCTTGAACCGGCCGACCCCGACCACGGGCACGCTGACGGCGTCGCGGATGGCGCTCGGGATGAACATGGCGTACCCCGGCGGGACCTGCATACTGGCTTCGATCATGTAGAGGGTGGCCGTGGCCACGCCGATCGAGGTGTTGATGTAGTCGACCAGACCGGTCGCCTCCACCCGCCGGGCCACCTCGACGGCATCCTCGATGCCGGTGCCCCCCTCGATCAACTCGTCGCCACAGAGCCGCACTCCCAGGGCGCGCTCGGCTCCGATCGCGTCCCGCACCGCCTCGACGATCTCGAGCAGCAGCCGACAGCGATTGGCCAGTGTCCCGCCGTAGCGGTCGTCCCGTCGGTTGGTGGCCGGGGAGAGGAACCCCCGCACGATGGAGGAGTGGGAGCACTGCAACTCGATCCCGTCGAACCCACCGTCCACGCAATGTCCGGCCACGGTGGCGTACCCGGCCACGATCTCGCCGATCTCCTGGGGCTCCACGGCCTTCGGCACCTCGCGGAAGAGGGGATCGGGGACGGGGCTCGGAGCCCACACCGGCAGGCGCGAGTACATGCTCGATGCCTGGCCGCCGTTGTGGTTGATCTGGGCGAAGATGGGGACGTCGTGGGCGTGCACGGCGTCGGTGATCTGCCGGTAGCCACCGACCACCGCGGGGTTGAACCCGTGGATCAGCTTCTCGTAGGGCCAGTCGGTCGGATGGGTGGAGTGCTCCTCGGTGATGATCAGACCGGCTCCACCGGCGGCTCGCGCTGCGTAGTAGGACACATGCTGGTCGGTGGGCATCCCGTCGGTGGCGTAGTTGGTCAGATGGGCCGAGAAGACGATCCGGTTCTCCACGGTGACGGGTCCGAGCCGCAGGGGTGAGAACAGGTGGCGGTAGCGGGTGCCCGAGCTCATCGGCGCGCGTTCCTCAGCGGGCCGACGCGCCGGCGTCGACGGTGAGCGTCAGGCCCGTCACATACCTCGACTCCGTGGAGGCGAGGTAGACCAACGCCTCGCTGACGTCCTCGGGGGCTACGAGGTCCACGGGCAAGGAGTTGAGGAAGATCGATCCGGTGTCCGGGCTGGCGTCGATGCGCTTGGTGAGCCCGTCGAGCCCCGCCAGCATGGGCGTGTCCACACCGGTGGGGTGGATGGAGTTGACCCGGATGCCGCTGGCGGCCAGTTCGTTGGCCAGGACCCGCATCACCCCGACCATGCCGTGCTTCGAGGCCGCGTACGGCGCGAAGAAGGGCTGGCCCTTGAGCCCGGCGGTCGAGCTGATCAGGATGATCGATCCGGCGCCGGTGTCGAGCAGGTGGGGGATCGAGGCCACACAGGTGTGCCAGGCCCCGGTCAGGTTGGTCCCGATGACCGCGTCCCACACCGCCGGGGTGACCTCGTCCCAGCGTTGGACGGTGCACACGCCGGCGTTGGCCACGACGACGTCCAGTCGACCCAGTTCGGCCACCCCCGCCTCGACCGCCGACACCATGGCGTCGAGGTCGCGCACGTCGACCCGGGCGGTGATGACCCGGGCCCCCGTCTCCGCCACCAACCGGGCCGTCTCGTCCAGGTCGGCCGGAGTGGCCAACGGGTAGGGGATGGCATCGACATCGGCGCAGAGGTCGATGCCGATGATGTCGGCTCCCTCGCGGGCGAGCCTCACGGCGTGGCTCCGGCCCTGACCCCTGGCCACACCGGTGATCAGTGCGACCGAGCCGGCCATCCGACCGGGCCGACCCGACCGTGGGGGCGGAGCGGGGGTCACGAGGCCGCCCCGGCGCCGGCAGGTAGCAGGCTGGCAGCGCCTCCGGCGATGTCCATGGCCCGCCGCCGGCCTTCGAGGACCGCCTCGAGCACACCCCGCGGCGCCACGCAGTCGCCGGCTCGCAGGGTGCCGGGCCGGGCCGTGTAGAGAGCCTCGTCGGGGAGCCGGTGGCCGCAGTCGACCAGGGCCCCGCACTCCACCGTCCGCCGCTCGCCGGTCCACACGTCCTCGAGGACGGCCCGGCCGCCCTCGACGCCGCGCAGGAGGGCCCGCAGCTCGCGTCGCACGCCGGCCTGCTGCAGGCGGGTGTTGGCGTCGGCCAGGTCTCCGCTGAGCGAGAGCAGGGTGCCGGCGATCTGGTCCTGGGTGACGATGGACACCCTCAGGCCCGATGCGGCCAACCACTCGGCGATGCCGATGCCGATCGGGCCCCCGACGGGGTCATGGACGACGACCGGACCGTCCCCGAGGCTCCCCGACCCGTCAGTCAGCACCGTGAGTGCGTCAACCACCGGACACGATCCGTCCACGGGAAAGGCAAGGGGCGCGGGGCGGGACCCGGTGGCCAGCACCACCTCCACACCGCCGGCCCGGGCCGTGTCGAGGTCGACCTCGGTCACCATCACCCCGGTCTCGATGCCGACCCCCTGGATCCGGCACTCGGCGATCAGCCACTCGGCCAGAGCGCCCAACCGCTGCCGGCCCGGTCCTACCGCCGCGGCCCGCAGGGCCCCGCCGGGCCGATGGGAGCGCTCGACCACGCGGACGCGGTGACCCCGGGCCGAGAGCACCCGGGCGCACTCGAGCCCGGCCACCCCGGCCCCGACCACCATGACCTCCCGGCATCGGCCGTCGGTCCCGTCGGTCACGGCCTCGGTGGTCTCGTGGCCGCTGGCCGGCTCGCCCACACAGCTCACGATGGGGTTGCGGTTGTCGCGGACCCGGCAGGCCTGGTTGCAGAGGATGCAGGGACGCGCCCGGGCCGCCTCGCCCTGGCGTACCAGGGCCACCAGCCGGGGCTCGGCGATCTGGGACCTGGTCATCTCCACCAGGTCGCAGACCCCGTCGTCGAGGGCGCTCTGGGCCGCATCCGGCTCGGTCACGCTGCCCTGCAGGACCAGCGCGGTGCGCCCGGCCGCCGACTGGCGCATGTGCCGACACAGATCGACGTTGAAATTGGCCGGGGTGTGGGCATCGGGGCGATAAGCCGATGCCGAGTACGGGCCGCCGCGGACCACCACCACCAGATCCACCCGATCGGCCACGGCGCCGACCTGCACGGCCGCCTGCTCGGGCGTGACGCCGGCCCAGGGCGCCAGCTCGTCGCAGCACAGGCGGAGGGCCACGATGCGATCGGGGCCGACGACGTCCCGCACCGCCTCGAGCACCTGGGTGGTCAGGAGCAGACGGTCCGATCCGTACTCGTCGGAACGCTGATTGGTGAGCCCCGAATGGAACTGGCGGAGCAGGGAGCAGTAGCCGGCGTCGACCTCGACCCCGTCGAGGCCCGACTGCACCGCCAGCCGGGCTGCGCCGGCGAAGCCGGGGACCAGTGCCTCGATGTCCTCCCGCTCCATCTCCACCGGCATCTCGCGGCTGACCACGTCGGCCACCCGTGACGGGGCCCACATCGCCGATTGCGAGTAGGCGCTCGAACCCTGTCCGCCGGAGTGGCCGAGCCCGGCGAGGACCAGGCTCCCGTAGCTGTGGCACGCGTTGGCCACGTCGCTCCACCCCGGCCCGCACGCCTCGGCCAGCGGGGCCCGCTCATAGGGCCAGTCCGACGGATGGACCGACGCCGTCTCGGTCACCACGATGCCTGCTCCCCCGGCCGCCCGGGCCCCGTAGTAGGCCACATGGCGGTCACTCAGCTCGCGACGGCGGGCCAGGTTGGTCTCATGGGGACCGAACACCACCCGTGACGGAGCGGTTCGACCAGCCACCGCCACGGGATCGGTCAGGCTGGCCACTGCTCAGCCTCGTCGCAGATCGCGGCCCAGGCCGGCCAGAGGGCTCTCGTCACAGGCCCGGTCGGGCCGACGGGGGAGCATGGCCACGGCCACCCGGCGAGGTCGTCGCGAGTGGTCGAGCGATGGCTTGGGCGGATCGGCATCTCCTCGTGCGGCCAGCGAGTGCTCACCATGACCGAGGACACACTCGGGGTCGGGGCCATCGAGGGGGAGCCCGGTAAAGAACTTCGCGGCCATGCAGCCGCCCCGGCAGGCGTCGTAGTGGCCGCACGATCCGCAGGCCCCCGCCGACTGCGGCCGGCGCAGCTCGGTGAACAGCTCCGAGTGGCGCCACACCTCGGCAAATCCACCGGGCGACCGAACGTTTCCGGCCAGGAACTGGTCATGGATGGCGAAGGGACAGGCGTAGACGTCACCGACGGGATCCACCAGGCAGACCACCCGGCCCGCACCGCACAGGTTCAAGCCGGGTAGCGGATCGCCGTAGCCGGCCAGATGGAAGAACGAGTCGCCGGTCAGGACGTCCTCACCGTGGGACACCAGCCAGTCGTAGAGGACCCGTTGCTGACTTGCGGTGGGATGGAGCTCGTCCCACACGTCTGCACCGCGACCCGAGGGTCGGAGCCGGGTGAGTCGGAGTTGTGCGCCGTGTCGGTCGGCGAGCTCCTTGAAGGCGTCGAGTTGGCCGATGTTCTGACGGGTGACCACCACCGACAGCTTGAAGCCGACGAAGCCGGCATCGGCCAGGCGGCCCATGGCGGTGATGGCGGTGGCATAGGACCCCGCACCGCGCACGGCGTCGTTGACCGGCGCCGTGGCCCCGTCGAGAGAGATCTGGACATCCACGTAGTCGCTGGCCGCCAGCCGATCGGCGATCTCGGCCGTGATGCGCGACCCGTTGGTGGAGAACTTCACGCCGACGTGGTGGTCGGTGGCGTACTCCACCAATTCCCAGAAATCGGACCGGACGGTGGGCTCCCCGCCTCCGATGTTGACGTAGAAGATCTGCATGCGCTCGAACTCGTCGATGACCGTCTTGCACTCGCCGGTCGTCAGCTCGTCCGGGTCGCGGCGGCCCGAGCTGGAGAGGCAGTGCACGCACGCCAGATTGCAGGCATAGGTCAGCTCCCAGGTCAGGCAGATCGGCGCGTCCAGGCCTCGCTCGAACTGGTCGATCAGCCGACCCGCCGGGGCAGGGGCAGGGGCAGGGGTGCCGGCGGTCGGTGCCGCGGCCAGTGTCACGACGCCTGCCGCTCGCAGATCATCCCGGACCGGGCCAGGGCGGCCAGGGCCCGCTCGTAGGCCCCGAACTCGGCCGCGGTGACCCCGGCAGCGCGGCAGGCGTCGTGCCCGGTGGGCTGGTCGCCCAGTGCCTCGACCACCGCCAGCAGTGTCCGGCTCTTCAGGAAGGAGAGCCGGCGGGTCCCGAAGTGGTAGGCCAGTGCCCCGAACGACTCCGGTCGCAGGGACACCTGGGGATTGAGCATCCACGGACGCGAACCGTCGAACGACTGGTCTCCGTCAGGGTGCTGGCTGGGGGGCATCGGCGGGGGGTCAGGCTGGGTGGGACTGACGCCGGGGCCTAGTAGACGCCGCACATGCCGTCGATGGAGACATCCTCGACCAGCAGGTCCTCCTCGACCAGGCCCTCATCCTGGACGGGGGTGGCCCCGTCGGGCGCCGGAACCGGTGCCCGGTCGGCCCGGGCGGGCGAGGTGGCCTCGTGCTCGGTGGTGGTGACGGTCATGGGACCTCCGGTGCTAAGGCCGGCCGGAGCCGGGTGATTGACGATGGGTTTCAATTTATAGCACTGAATGCCAAAATGGAAGCCGGATGACCAGGACAGCACGCCATGGGCCCGACGGCCCCCCTGCGGTTGCCCGCGGGCGCCGGCCGGCCACGTCCCGTGAGGACGTGGCCCGAGCCGCCCTCGATCTCTTCAATCGGCAGGGATATGACGAGACCACGGTGGATGAGATCGCCGCCGCGGTCGGAGTGAGCCGGCGCACGTTCTTCCGCTACTACGACTCGAAACGGGAGGTGGTGTGGGGGGAATTCGATGCCGAGCTCGTCCGGCTGGAGCAGAAGCTGGCGTCGGCGTCGACCGACGAGCCGATGATGGACGTGCTCCGGCGGGCGGTGGTGGCCACCAACCGGTTCGGTGCGGGGGAGCTCGACGAGCTTCGAATCCGCATGGGCCTGATCAGCTCGGTCCCCACCCTGGTGGCCCACTCTGCCGTCCGCTACGCCGAATGGTGTGACGTGGTGGCCGGCTTCGTGGCCGAACGGATCGGCGGGACCCCCGACGACCTCGGGCCCCAGACGGTCGCCCGGGCCGCACTCGGCGCCGCGATGGCCGCCTTCACCTGCTGGGCCCGCTACGACACCGACGATCTCACCGGAGAGGTGGATCGGGCGTTCCGGCTGTTGGCCACCGGATTCGACGAGGACCGCCTCCGAGGATGACATGACGGACTGAGGGACCGGGGTTCAGCTCGACGGGACCGCGCCGATGGCGCGATGCTGGGGTCAGAGCCATCCGACGCCCCGGTGGGTGTCGTCACCAGGGGAGGACGACCCATATGAAGATTCGCGCTGCTGTCTGTTCCGGACTTCACGAGCCGTGGAAGGTCGAAGAGGTCGACGTCGAGCCCCCCGGCCCTCACGAGGTCCTGGTGAAGATGGCCTATGCGGGACTGTGCCACTCCGACGAGCACCTCCGCACCGGTGACATGAGCGCGGCGCCCGAGGTCCTCCAGGTCTTCGGTGTCGAGTCCATGTTCCCGATGATCGGTGGCCACGAGGGCGCGGGCGTCGTCACCGAAGTGGGCCCGGGCGTGGAGTCGTTGGCCGTGGGCGACCATGTGGCCTCCTCGTTCATCCCGGCCTGCGGTCGGTGCTTCTGGTGTGCCTCCGGGCGTCAGTACCTCTGTGACATGGGCATGGCCATCCTGGCCGGGCCGATGATGAGCGACGGGCAGTGGCGCCACAGCCTCGACGGCCAGCACGTCAACCGGATGACCCAGCTCGGCACGTTTTCCGAGTCGGTGCTGGCCAACGAGGCGTCGTTGGTCAAGATCGACCCGGGTGTGTCCCTGAAGGCCGCGGCCCTGATCAGTTGCGGCATCTCCACCGGCTTCGGTTCCGCCGTGGACCGAGCCAAGGTGAAGCCGGGCGAGACGGTCGTGGTCGTGGGTTGCGGCGGCGTGGGATCAGGTGCCATCCAGGGGGCGAAGATTGCCGGCGCCCGCTACGTCATCGCGGTGGACCCGCTGCCCTTCAAGGTGGAGAAGGCCAAGCAGATCGGCGCCACCCATGGAGCGGCTTCGATCCTCGAGGCCAACCTGATGATTCCCGAGCTGACCGAGGGACGGATGGCCGATGTGGTGATCCTCACCCCGGGCGTCCTCACCGGTGACCTTGTGGCCCCGGCCATGCAGCTGGCGTCCAAGGACGGGCGGGTGGTGGCCACCGCCATCGCCCCGTTCAATCAGGACCAGGTGAGCCTCAATCTGTTCAACCTGGCCATGTTCAACCAGGCGTTGCTCGGGACCGTGTTCGGCTCGTGCAGCCCTCGGGTGCAAATCCCGAATCTGCTCCGCCTGTACCAGGCCGGCCTCCTCGAAGTGGACAGCCTCGTCACCCAGGAGTACAGCATCGATCAGGTCCAGAACGGCTATGACGACCTGGCCGCCGGTTCCAACGTCCGCGGCGTGGTGAAGTTCGACAGCTGATTCCCTGGTTCACCCTTCGGTCGCCGCTATCCCCCCGAGGGAACAGCCGCGCAGGCCGCGGCACCGCACGGGTCGGTGACCAGTCCCGACAGCAGGAACGTGGCCCCTTGCCACTGGGCACTGGGCTGGGCCCGGGGGACACCGTGGGGATCGGGGCCGGCGCGGTTGGGCGTGTTGGTCAACGGTGGTGGCGGCGTGCCGCTGTCCCAGACGAACAGTGCCGAACCTCGAAAGATCGGGCTCGAGATCGGCGTGATGCCGTAGAACGGAATCACGTCAGGTGAGCGACCGGTCGCCAGCGCCGGCTGGTGGATGGGGGCGCCGATGGTCCGGGCCTCGGTCTCCGTGGCGATGTTGGCCACCTGGTGGTCGCCGAACGCCTCCTCCAACAGCACCTGGTGCGCCGGAGTGCCGGGCAGGGGATGGTCGGTCATGAACTGGGCGTAGCCGTCGGCTTCGGAGCGATCCCAGAGCATCTGGATCAAGCCGAGGTCGATTTGCTGGACGAGCTTGTCGGGATAGCTCCCGTTGAGCACGAACCCGAACGGATCGAAGTCGACGCTCCGGTTGAGCAGCAGTGAGTAGTCCATGCCCGGCACCCCGAGAACGGCCCGCGTGAACTGCTGGGAGACCGCGGTCAGGGCTCCCCCCTGGATGCCGCCCTGGCTGTTCCCGTAGTACGAGAGACTGCTCGATGTGTCGATCACCGGATGCGAGGCACCGGCCACGAAGGCAGGATTCGAGACGAACCCGGCCGGGCTCGTCATCAATCGCCCCAGATACAGGAAGTCCAGCATTCCCTGTTGGCCGCGGTCGGGCAGGATGGGGAACTGCGAGAGATCGGTGAGGATGTGTGCATCGGTGGCTACGTCCTGGCTGGCCAGTCCCAACCAGTCCGTGCCGCAGACGACGAAGTTGCCCACCGTGGCCATGTTCTCGATCACCGAGGCATTGACCTCGTCGGCGCCGCCGAGAAGACCGTGGCCGTAGAGCATGGGATGTCCCGGGTAGACGGTGGCGGTGGAAGAGGAGCCGTCGGCCACCACCGAGCGGGGGACCACGCACTCGAAGTTGGCCGTCTGCACGTTGCCGGGAATCTGGGCCGGGAGTCCGTCCGGTCCCCGGTTGAACCGTGAACCGGGGGGACCGCCCGGTTGGTCCAGGTAGCTCGGAACGGAGAACGACCCCGCGATGTGACGTGCCACGCGCGGGTCCTGGGCTGTGGTGAAGTTGGTCACGCTGGCGACCTGAAAGGCCGGCGCTCCGCTCCCCAGTTTGTTGAAGGCGTCATTGCGGATATGCAGCATCGGACCCGTCAGGCTCTGCGGGCTGGCAATGGTGAAGTCCCAGGCCAGGTACAGGCTCTGGCGATCGATTCCCCGGGACTGCAGGGTCTGCAGGATCGCCTCGATGTGCGGACGTCGACGTTGGCCGGCCTGGGTGGGGGTCGGTGTTCCGTCGCGGTAGTCCCTGAAGACGGCGTTCGGCTGGATGACCTGACCGGAGCTGTCCTTGAGGTTGCGCAGGGCGACGATGTAGCGGTGGCCGTCCCGGTAGTCGGCGGCGGCATGGACGATCAGCGCCTGCTCGGCCGGGTTGGGGTCGTTGGCATCCAGCTCGGCCCAGTAGGCCACCCGTTTGCCCGTTCGGGCATCGAGGATCACGATCGGAGCACCGGGGTCCAGGGATGCTCCGATGTCGGTAATGGGAGCGATCTTGCTCTGGGACAGGTCGATCCCGTTGACATGGAGCAGCACCGGCGTCCCCGGGCTGAAGCCGTCGTTGCGGTTGAAGGCGGTCGGGTCGATGGGCACCCCACTGGCATTGGTGGGCATGGCCGAGACAGGGAAGTCGACGCGGTGCCCGGTGGGAGTCGAGCGGTCGCGGACGGTGAAGTAGTCGTCGGGGTAGGGGAGCAGGCACTGGGTGGGGTCGAGGGGGTCACAGCCGGTGGGCGCCCGGCCCATTCGAGGCTTCTGTTGGATCGATGCGACCGCCGGGGTCCGCGGCGCCGTCCTCATGGCCACCCCGGTCCCGATCGCCACGGCTGGGCCGGTCCGAGAGAGGTTCGCCGCCGCCCCGGCGAGTGCCGGCGCCCCGAACGTGCTCCCCATCAACGCACCGACGAGGCACAGTGCAGCTGTCGGCGGGGCCGCAGCCCGCGAGAACACCGCTCGTCGAGCCTCGGCTCTGTGTTCGGTCGGGGACCAACTCCGCCGGCTGCTGATTCCGGACGACCGCGATCCGATGCCCATACCGGTACCTCCCCCTGGTCCACTGTCGCCGGCCGCCCCCGGACGCCGGCCCACCTGCGTGCGCCGGCCGACATGGCCCCGCTGGTGGTTCCCTGCGGGATCGTAGCAACGCGATGACCACGTCGCGGCCGGCCCTTCGACATTGCCTGACCCACTGCCATGGGCCGCCCATCGCCGGGGCCGTCATGCAGCACGAGCGTTCGTTCTGGGCCCTGGGTGGCTGGTGGGCGGCCAACACGACGACGAGGTCGTCGGGATGTCGCGTCGTGGCGTGGAAACGAAGATACGGATCATGACCACAGGTTGCGTGACAGGTACGCTGAGTGCACCCAGACCCGACCGGAGAGTGACTGTGCCGTTCGACCTTGCCGCCCTGTTGGCAGCGCACCAGGGTGAGAGTTTCGAACTCCACTCGCAGTTCATGAATCCTCAACTGGTCAAGGTGCTGACCACCCTCGGGTTCGATCGCCAGTACGTCCGTGCCGAGGGCTCCTACCTGATCGACGATGGCGGGGACCGCTATCTCGACTTCCTCTCGGGGTTCGGGGTGTTCGCCCTCGGTCGCAGCCATCCGGTGATCAAGGACGCCCTGCACCAGGCGCTCGAGGCCGATCTTCCCAACCTCGTCCAGCTGGATTGCGCCTTGTTGCCGGGACTGCTGGCCCAGGCGCTGGTCGAGCGATCGCCGGCGCCCATCCAGCGTGTCTTCTTCGTCAACTCCGGGGCCGAAGCGGTGGAGACGGCCATCAAGTTCGCCCGGTGTGCCACCGGTCGCGATCGCATCCTCTACTGCGATCACGCCTTCCACGGACTGACCAATGGTGCGCTGTCGCTCAACGGTGGCAACGAGTTCCGCAAGGGCTTCGGCCCGCTCCTACCCGAGTGCGATCAGGTTCCGTTCGGCGACATCGAAGCCCTGGAGCGCCAGTTGCGCCGGGGCGACGTGGCCGCCTTCGTGGTCGAGCCGATCCAGGGGAAGGGCGTCTACCTGGCGTCCGATGCGTACTGGTCTGCCGTACAGTCGCTGTGCCGGCGCCACGGGACCCTGCTGGCCATGGACGAGGTGCAGACCGGCATGGGACGGACCGGCCAGTTCTACTGCCACCGGCACTGGGGCCTCGAACCGGACATCATCACGCTGTCCAAGGCGCTTTCCGGTGGGTATGTGCCGGTCGGGGCGGTCTTGACCACTGCCAAGGTGTTCGATTCCGTCTACAGCTCGATGGACCGGGCGGTGGTGCACTCGTCCACCTTCTCGAAGAACCAGCTGGCCATGGTGGCCGGCCTGGCCACGTTGCAGGTCCTCGACGACGAGGACATCGTGGGGCGGGCGGCCCGGAGCGGGGCGCGGATGATGGCCGCGCTCGAGCCCCTGGTCGAGAAGTACGACCTCCTCCGCGAGGTCAGGGGCATGGGTCTGATGATCGGCCTGGCCTTCGCAGCGCCGGAGTCGGGAGCGTCACGGGCCCGGTTCCACCTGACGGAGCTGGCCCGCAAGGGCCTGTTCTCTCAACTCATCGTCGTGCCGTTGTTCCGTCGGCACCGGATCCTCACCCAGGTGGCCGCGGACAACGTCAACATCATCAAGCTGCTCCCGCCCCTGACCGTCGGCGACGAGGAGATCGACGCCTTCGTCACTGCGCTCGACGACGTGCTGGGTGACGCCCATCGGAGCTCCAGTCTGCTGGTCGGGGTCGGAGCCAGCATGGCCCGCAACAGCCTGCGCCGCGGCCACCGGCATTCGACGCTGGCCACCCCCCGGGGCCCGGTGACGTCATGACCTCTGAGGGCGGGGTAGCGGTGGTGGCCGGGGACCGGGTGCTGGTCACCGGGGGCGCCGGGTTCATCGGTTCCTCGCTGGTCCGGGAGCTGCGCCGGCGGGGCGCGCACGTGGTCGCCATGCTCGAACCGGGGAGTGACCGGGCCAACCTCGATCATCTGGACGTGGAGGAGGTGACCGCAGACCTCCGGGACGCCGACGCCGTGTGCAAAGCGGCCGACGGCTGTCGTTTGGTCTTCCACGTGGCCGCCCTCTATCGCTTCTGGGACCCGGACCCGGACGCTTTCTACGACATCAACGTGACCGGGACGCAGCACGTCATCGAGGCGGCCCGCCGGAGCGGGTGCGAGCGACTGGTCTACACCTCCACCGTCGGCACCCTCGGGGTGCACGAGGCGTCGACCGGGCGGCCGGTGGACGAGACGTCCTATGCCCACATCGACCACCTGTTCGGGTCCTACAAGCAGTCGAAGTACGTCGCCGAGCACGAGGTGCTCCGGGCCGCGGCCCAAGGGTTGCCGGCCGTGCTGGTCCAGCCGACCATGCCGGTCGGGCCACGTGACCGCGGGCCCACGCCGACAGGCAGAACGGTCCTCGAATTCCTCAACGGCCGGTTCCCCGGCTACGTGGACACCACCTTGAACATCGTCGACGTGGAGGACGTGGCTCGCGGCCACGTGCTGGCGGCCGAGCGCGGGAGCATCGGTCGCAGCTACATCCTCGGCGGCGAGAATCTCCAACTTCGTGAGGTGATAGGCCTGCTCGCCGAGGTCACCGGCCAGGCAGCCCCCACCCGTCAGTTCCCGGGCAAGGTGGCCCTGGCTGCAGCGCGGGTGTCCGAACTGGTGGAGGGCCGCCTCCTCGGCCGCGAGCCCACAGTGCCCCTCGAGGCAGCCAAGATGTCGACGACCCATATGTCCTTTGACGACAGCAGGGCCCGTTCCGAACTGGGCTACACCTCGCGGCCTGCGAGGGAGGCGCTGGAGCGTGCCGCGCGCTGGTTCGTCGAGGCCGGCTACGTGCGGGCTGACCGCGTGGCCGGGATCACCAGAGCGCTGCAAAGGTGACGGGGACGGCCAGATGCGACTGGTAATCGGTTCGGACCACGCTGGGTACGTGCTGAAGGGTGCGGTCATCGGGCACCTCGAGGAGGGAGGCCACGAGGTGGTCGATGTCGGCACGTTCTCCGAGGTCCCAGTCGACTACCCGCCCATCTGCGCCGATGTTGCTCGTCGAGTGGTGCAGGGCCAGGGTCGCCTGGGCATCGTCATCGGCGGCAGCGGCCAGGGCGAAGCCATTGCCGCCAACAAGGTCCACGGGGCCCGCGCCGCCCTGTGCCACGACGAGTACACCTCGCGCTTCGCCCGGCGTCACAACGACGCCAACCTCCTTTCTCTCGGGGCGCGGGTGGTGGCCACCGAGCTGGCGCTCGACATCGTCGACGTGTTCCTCGCCACCCCGTTCGACGGAGGGCGTCATGTGGCCCGCATCGAGGAGCTGGCCGCCATCGAGGCCGAGGAGTCCGACCGTGCCGGTCGTTGATCTGTCCCCACCGATCGGCCGCTGACGTGCCCGACTCGCCCGGAGGGGGGACGGGTGCGCCCGCGACCCTGCGCTACCGGGCTGATGCGGTGGTGCCCTGCGACGGTTCGGGCCGGGTCCTTCGCCCCGGGGTCGTCGAAGTATCGGGATCGACCGTCACCTACGTCGGACCGGACGACTCACGAACCACAGAGACCGGGGGCCACCCGGTGCGTGAGGTGCGGGTGACCGGTGCGCTCCTGCCCGGCCTGGTCAACGTGCACTGCCACTCCCCGATGACCCTGTTCCGCGGCTCGGGCGAGAACCTGCCCCTCGACCGCTGGCTCAAGGAGGTCCTCTGGCCGCAGGAGGCCCACCTGACCCAGGAGGACGTGTACTGGGGAATGACCCTGGCCGCGTCCGAACTCCTGTGCTTCGGCGTGACCACCACCTGCGAGGCCTACTTCCACGAGGATGCCCTGACCGATGCCGTGGTCGACGCCGGTTCCCGCGCCGTGGTGACGCCGGGTGTGCTGCAGCTGCCGGGCACGGGCTCCGGGGACGACTGGTGGGAGGCCCGCACGGCCGAGATCGTCGCCTTCCACGGACGGCGTCACGGCCAGGAGGGTCGCATCGAGGTGGGGTTCGCCCCCCACGCCGCCTACACCGTGCCCGTTCCCGTTCTGGCTGACATCGCCAGGGCCGCCCGCGGGCTCGACGCCCTGTTCCACATCCACCTGGCCGAGACCGAGGCCGAGTGCACGCTGTTCGCCGCCGAGCACGGCCAGTCTGCGCCGGCGCTGCTGGCGGCAGCCGGTGTGTTGGACGGACGGGTCCTGGCCGCCCACAGCGTCTGGTTGTCTGACGAGGACATGGCCATCTACGAGCGTCACGACGTGGCCGTGGCCCACTGTCCCCAGAGCAATGCCAAGTTGGCCTCCGGAGTGGCCCCCCTCGTCGAGTTCCTGGCCCGGGGTATCCGGGTCGGACTGGGAACCGACGGGCCGGCCTCCAACAACGACCTCGACCTGTGGGAGGAGATCCGCCTGGCCGCCATGGTGGCGAGGATCAGGGAGAAGGACGCAGGCGCCCTCCCGGCCGGGGCGGCGCTGGACCTGGCCACCCGGGGCGGGGGCCTGGCGCTCGGGCGTCCAGATCTGGGCGTGCTGGCCGCTGGCTCCCAGGCCGACATGATGGCGGTCGATCTCGACAGCCCGGCCTTCGTGCCATTGCTCGAGGACGGCCAGCTGATCGAGCACCTCGTGTGGTCGGGTTCGAGCCGGCTGGTGACCGATGTCTGGGTGGCGGGTACCCGGGTGGTGGAGAATGGCCGGTGCCTCACGGTCGACGTCGAACGGGCCAGCGCGGAGGTGAACACGAGGGCCCGGCGACTCGTGCAGGCGGCCGGGTGACCGCGCCGAATTGAGGGAGACCCCGATCCGGGTAGCCGGGTAGGGGTGCATGCACGCTGGTCGAGCCGGAAGAAGGGATCCGACCTTGGAGATCGAGTCACCGGTCGACCCGGCGAGCCACCGGCGGCAGACCAGGGAGGCGTACGACCGCCTGGCTGCCGTGTGGTCGGCGACGACGGATACGGGCCCGTTCAACGGGTTCCTCGAGCGGCCCGTCGTTCGGGCACTCGTACCCCGACCGCTGGCCGGGTTGACCGTTCTCGATGCCGGATGCGGCTCCGGTGCCCAGTGCGAGTGGTTGCTCGACCAAGGGGCCGACGTGGTTGGCATCGACCTGAGCCCGGCCATGGTGGAGGAATCGAGACGCCGATGCGCCGGCCGTGGACGACTGTTGGTCGCCGATCTCGCCCACCCGTTGCCGCTGGAACCACGATCCGTCGACGGGATCACCTGCTCCCTCGCCTTGCACTACCTCCGAGACTGGGACGTGCCGCTCCGGTCGTTCGCCAGCTCGCTGCGGCCCGGAGGCTGGATCGTGATCTCCTTGGATCACCCGTTCGCACCACGGCTCGCCCACCAGCGCGGTGGCTATCTCGATATCGAGCTGGTCAGCGACACGTGGACGAAGGCCGGAGTCGAGGTCACCCAGCGGTTCTGGCGGCGTCCGCTGGCCGAGACGATGGATGCCTTCGCCGATGCCGGACTCGTGATCGAGCGGGTTGCCGAACCTCGGCCGTCGTCCGAGGCCTTGGCGCGCTTCCCCCTCGAGCTCGGGCCCCTGGTCGGGTCCCCTTCGTTCATCGTGTACCGGCTCCGGCTGGCTGCCTAGCCGTGCTGGAGCATCGTTGCCGGCCGCGGCGCGGCGGCACCGTTGGGCCAGGCGGCGCGGTCGGACCTTGGGGATGACCGGTCGGGGCTCAACCAGCGGCGAACGTGGTCAACGACAGGGTGTTGCCGTCCGGATCGGTGAACCAGGCCACCTGATCGCCTCCCGGCGTCGTCCAGATCCCCCGCTCGTCCTGCCCCAACCCCTCGTAGTGGGTGAAGGTGACACCTCGGGCGGAGAGGGCGTCGATCACCGTCCCGACATCCGGCACCTGCCAACCGGCGATGGTGAAGGGCTGGACACGGAGATCGTCCACCTGGGTGAGGCGCAGCATCGTTCCCATGGCGTCCACCACCACCGCGTACGGATTCTCCTCGGCCACCGCCAGCCCCAAGGTGGATCCGTAGAAGGTCCGGGCCCTCGCCAGGTCGCGCACCGGGATGAACGCCATCAGCGGGGCGTCGTGCAACATGTCAGCGTGCCCGACCGTGGAGCTGGTCCGCGTAGTCCGCCGCACCAGTCGCAAATCGGTTGATGGTCCGGCCGAGTACCGCCGTCATCAGGTGCCCGGTGCCCGGGATCTTCGTGTCGAAGGTCGCCGACCAATGGATCAACGTTCCCGATCCATCAGGGGTGCACGTCACGTCGGCCCGGTAATTGCGCACGGGGAATCCCTTCAGCATCGTGTAGCCGAGGTGGTTGGGCGGCTCCCATGCCACCACCTCCTCCTGTGAGCCGACTCCGAACCGGGTGAACCGTCGGATGGCGCCGAGGCCGTCGGGTGCCGGTTCGCCGCTCCGAAGGAGGTCGCTACGGTCGAGGAACGACCATTCCTTCCAACGGCTGGCCTCGCCGATCAACGGCCACACCACCTCGACCGGCGCCGAGGACCGGGCCGTGGCCTCGATCGGCCATAGCCCGGCGGGAGGTGGATAGGACCGGTGAGTCGGTCCGCTCATCCCTCGATGTGGGTCTTCAGTGCAACGAGTGCCTGTTGGTAGATCGTCACCATGAGATCGGCCATCTCGTCCGGCTTCGCCTCCACGTCCCACGTCACGCGGCTCGTCTCGCCGGTCGGGGAGACCGTGATCACCGCCTGGTGGCTCTCGACCGGGACGCCATCGATGATCGCATAGGTCAGGGCCCGCCCACCCTCATCCCTCGACACCAGGCGCTCGGTGATGGTCATCCCCAGGGTCTCGAGGATCCGGTCCTCTCCGACCACGTTGCACGAGTCCATGCCGGGCATCCATCCACCGATGCCGCCGAAGTCACCCACCACGGCCCACACCGCATCCGGCGATCCCTTGATGTCGATCGCAGCCTGTCCCGTTGCCATGGTTCTCCTTTGTGATCTCTGGTGACCCACGACTCCCCGAGCGGGGTGTCGGGGCCGGGTGTCGGTCCGATGGTAGGCCGTGGCGGCGGCCGTTCGCCGCACCGGGTCGCCGGCCGAGGCAGGGAGCGACAGGGGAGGGTCGCGGTCCGGGGTGGTGGCGCCCCCCTTGGCAGCCCCGTAGGGTCCGGGAGGATGACCGCCACCCCCTCCGAGGCAGACCCGTCAGCTGCCCTGTTTGTCCTCGACGGCGACCACATCGTTCCCACCGAACGGGCACGAGGTCCGTGGTCTCCCAAGGCACTGCACGGGGGACCGGTGGCCGCCCTGGTCGCCCGTGCCGTCGAACTCCACGCCGGTTCCGACGACCTGCAGCTGGCCCGCGTCACGCTCGAGCTCATTCGCCCGGTCCCCGTAGCGCCGCTGACGGTGAGGAGCACGGTGGTCAGGCCCGGCCGCAAGGTGCAGCTCCTCGACACCGTCGTCGAAGCCGACGGCGTCGAGGTGGCGTGGTCGAGAGCGCTGCGCATCCGGGTGGCCCCCGGGCCCACACTGGAGCCCACCGTCCCCGAGGACGACGCACCGCCACCACCGGCGCTCGGCTACAGCACGGCCTCAGTGGTCGACAGCTACCGCGCCTTCCACAACGAGGGGATGGAGATGCGCTACGCGTCAGGTTCGTTCGAGCAGCCGGGACCCGCCACGGTATGGTTTCGCCTTCGGTGCCCGGTTGTGGTGGGCGAAGCGCCCACCCCGTGGCAGCGGGCCGCCGCAGTCTCCGACTTCGGGAACGGTGTGGGAGCGGAGCTCCCCTTCGGGTCGAGTCGATTCATCAACCCCGATCTGACGATCTCGATCCACCGGCCACCGGTCGGGGAGTGGGTGTGCCTCGACGCCCGCACCCGGTTCGGCACCCCGGGGATCGGAGCCGCCGAGTCCGCGCTCTGGGATGTCCAGGGACGCATCGGCCGTGCCGTGCAGAGCCTGTTGGTGGAGGTCGAGCCGTGAGTGGGCCGGTGGGCCAAGATGACGCCCTCCCGAGCGTGGCTGCGCTGCTGCTGGCCCGGGCGGACGACGACCATCCGGGCCTTCGCTTCGAGGAGGAGCAGTGGAGCTGGCGCCAGGTCATCTCGGCCAGTGCCGGTCGCGCCTCGTGGATACGATCGGTGGCCGACCGCCGTCCCCTCCATATCGGAGTGCTGCTCGGCAACGTGCCCGAGTACGTCTTCTGGCTGGGGGCCGCCGCCCTGACCGGCTCCGTGATCGTGGGCATCAACGCCACCCGCCGGGGTGAGGCCCTGGCCGGCGACATCCTCCGCACCGACTGCGAGGTGGTGGTCACCGATGCGGAGGGTGCACGACTTCTCGAAGGCCTGGAATTGGGCGTGGCGACGGATCGGGTCATCCGCGTCGACAGCATGCAGTATGCCCGAATGTTGGAACCGCACGAGGGAGCCGACCCGCATGCGTTGGCGTCGGACTCGACTCCGGCGCCCGGTGACTTGTTCCTGCTCCTGTTCACGTCGGGGACGACCGGTTCCCCCAAGGCGGTCCGTTGTACGCAGGGGCGCCTGGCCTCCATCGCCGGGCGCTCCGCCGAGGCCTACGGGTTCGAACGGGAAGACGTGGCCTACTGCACCATGCCGCTCTTCCACGGGAACGCCCTGATGGTGCTGTGGGGCCCCACCCTGGTTGTCGGCGCCACCGTGGCTCTGGCCCGACGGTTCAGCGCCTCGGGGTTCGTGGCCGACGTCCGTCAACACGGCGCTACCACCTTCACCTATGTGGGCAAGGCGCTGGCCTACGTACTGGCCACGCCCGCGGCCGCCGACGATGCCCGCATCCCGTTGCGTCGGGGATTTGGCACCGAGGCGTCGATCGCCGACCACGAGGCGTTCGAGCGGCGCTTCGGCTGTGTGCTCACCGAGGGGTACGGATCCAGCGAGGGTGGCGTCGCCATCAGCCGCACCGCGGACACCCCGACCGGGTCGCTCGGCCGGCCGGTGGGCGACGTGGCCGTTGTCGACCCCGACACCCTGGAGGAGTGCCCGCCGGCCGTCTTCGATGCCGGGGGTGCATTGGCCAACGGCGAAGCCGCCATCGGCGAGATCGTCAACCGTTCCGGCGTGGGCGGGTTCGAGGGGTACTACGGCGACGAGGAGGCGACCGCCGACCGAACCCGGAACGGGTGGTACTGGACCGGGGACCTGGCCTATCGAGACCGGGCCGGCTTCTTCTACTTCGCCGGCCGCGGCGGGGACTGGATGCGGGTGGACTCGGAGAACCTCACCGCCGGCCCCGTCGAGCGGGTCCTGGTCCGCTTCGAGGACGCGGCTGCAGTCTCCGTCTACCCGGTGGCGGACCCGCGCTCGGGGGACCAGGTGATGGCGGCACTGGAGATGCTGCCAGGGCGTTCGTTCGATCCGGAGAGGTTCAGTGCCTTCCTTTCGGCCCAGCCCGACCTCGGAACCAAATGGGTTCCGTCGTTCGTGCGGATCGCCGCCGGACTGCCCCAGACGGCCAGCGGGAAGGTGACCAAGGAACCGTTGCGGGCGGAAGGGTGGTGGCGTGGGAACGACCCGGTCTTCCGGCGCCGTGACGCCACCCTGGCATTTGCGCCAATGGATGCCGGCGACCGCCGGGAGATTCTGGCTGAATTCCGGCGGCACGGTCGGGAGGAATTCGTCGGTGCCTGAAGGGTGGCGACGGCTCACCTCTTTCGCGGTCCGCTCGTGGCAGGGAGTGTCCGATCAGGCCCAACGACTCGTCGATCGCACTGACCGGTTCCAACGGCGGCATCGGGTCACCGCGGTGCCCTGCGCCGTCATCCGCAAGTACTCGGACGACCAAGCCGGGCGCCTGACCGGTCAGATCTCCCACGCCGCCTTTCTGGCCGTCTTCCCGATGTTGTTGGTGTTGTTGACCCTGGTGGGCATCGTCTTGAGCGGACACGAAGGGCTGCAGGACGACATCATCAATTCGGCCCTGCGGCAGTTCCCGGTGCTCGGCTCCGACCTCAAGAACAACGTGCACCAGCTGTCTGCCCGCAACTCACTGGCGCTGGCCACGGGCCTGCTGTGGCTGTTGTACGGGAGCATGCGGCTGAGTCGCAATGCGCAGGTGATGATGGCGGTGGTGTGGGGCATCGACCGCGACGAACTGCCCGACTTGTGGCACTGGATACCACGGGCGGCCGGGTTCCTGGCCGTGCTGGGCGTGGGCTTCATCACCGGAGGTGCCCTGGCCGGCCTGGGTGCCTTCGGCCGGCTCGGGGCCTTCTCGGCGTGGCTCGGCCTGGTGCTGTCCCTGGTGGTCAACATTCTCATGTTCTGGGCAGGCTTCGCCGTCGTCGTGCGGATCCCCAAGGGGGAGCGGGCCGTGTGGCCGGGCGCAGTGATCGCCGGTACGGGATGGACGGTGCTCCAGTTCGGCGGCGCCCTGCTCCTCACTCACCAGCTGCGCCACCTCTCCAACCTCTACGGAACCTTCGCCAGCATCCTCGGACTGATCTGGTGGATCGCCCTCGGGGCCATGATCACCGTCTACGCCGCCGAGTTCAACGTGGTCCTGACCCGCCACCTGTGGCCCCGGTCGATCCGCCGCGAGCGCGACCATCCCGTCGGGGACCCCGCGGCCGGTGACGATGTCGGGCCAGCGGGTCCCCGACCCCACCCGGCCGTTCAGTAGGCCGACCGGACGCCACGTCGTCGCCAGCTTCAATCTGCCGACAGGTTGTCAAACAAGGCTGGGCGGCCCGACGCCGGCCGCCGGATGGTCAGCCCTCGACCGAGGGTGCCAGCGGTCCTTCCGGGGCTGCGGTGGCTCCGACCGCCTGTCCCGCCACCGGCGACACCTGCCGGGGGATGATCAGCGCCAGACCCCCGGCAGCGAGGGCCACGATCGAGGCGATCAGAAACCCCCGGGAGTAGCCGGCGGTCATGGCCACCCGCTTGACCGCATCGGTGACGACGGTCTGCCCGGCCAGCAGCGAGGCGATATGGGTGGCGGCCACCGTGGACAGGACGGCCAGGCCGACGGACGCACCGATCTGCCGGCTGCTGTTGACCAGGCCGGAGGCCAGGCCGGCGTCCTGGCGGGGCACCCCGCCCGTGGCCGAGAGGGCGATGGGGGTGAAGGCCAATCCCATGCCGAAGGTGGCCAGGATGCCCCCGCCGCAGGCTCCCGTCCAGTAGCTGTCCCCGGCCCGGATGAAGGACAGCCAGTAGAGGCCGAGGGCCGCGCACAGCGCACCGGCCATGAGGACGTTGCGGGGGCCGAGACGGGGAGCCAGGCGGCCGGCGATGGTGGCGGCGACGGCGATGGCCGCCGTCTGGGGCAGGAAGGTGAGCCCGGTGATCACCGGGTCATACCCGAGGACCTGCTGGAGGTAGAGGGAGAGGAAGTACCACATGGCGAACATGGCCACGCCGAAGCAGAACATCACCAGGTTGGCCCCGGTCACCGCCCGCGAGCGGAACAGGCGCAGGGGAACCAGCGGGTGGTCGGCCAGTTTGGCCTCGATGACGGCGAAGGCCGTCAACAGCACCACGGCGATGGCCCCGGTGAGGAGCGTCGACCCCGAGGTCCACGACACCTGGTCGGTGTGGACGATCGTGTACACCAGGGCCAACAGCCCGGCGGTCACGGTGATGGACCCGGGAAGGTCGAGGGGCCGCCTCGGACCGTCGGCCTTGGACTCCGCCAGCAGCAGACGGGCGAAGGGGTAGAGGACCGCCCCGATGGGCACGTTGACGAAGAGGATCCACCGCCACGAGAGGTACTGGGTCAGGAAACCGCCGAACAGGGCACCGGCCGCCCCGCCGCCGGCCGCCACCGCGCTCCACACCCCCAGGGCCTTGGCCCGGGCCCTCTCCTCGGTGAACGTGACGGTGAGAATGGTCAAGGTGGCAGGCGAGAGCACGGCGGCGCCGACGCCCTGCAGCGAGCGGGCGGCGATGAGCGTGGCCTGATTCCCGGCGAATCCGCCGAGCAGGCTGGCCCCCGTGAAGAGGATCAGCCCGAGCAGGAAGATGCGTCGCCGCCCGAACAGGTCGGCCAGACGACCGCCGAGCAGCAGCAGGCCTCCGAAGGTCAGGGAATAGGCGGTGACCACCCACTGGAGGTTGGCGGCGCTGAAGCCCAGGTCCTCTTGAATGGAGGGAAGGGCCACGTTGACGATGGAGATGTCGAGCACCACCATGAACTGGGCCAGGCAGACGATGGTGAGGACGAGCCGGTCGACCCTGTCGAGGCGAGCCCTCTCTTCGGCTTCTGTCTCCACCGTGGGGGACGTGGGGAGCGGGCCCGCGGCGTGAGGTGGCCCGACGATCGATGTGGACTGATCGGTGCCCGGATCCATGGAGGGATCGAAGAGGCCGGCCGCCGATGTCGAATCAGGCGCCGGCAGTGACCAGGGGCGTCAGCGGGAACGCCAGGAGTCCGGGTCGGTGGTCAGCTTCTCGACCGAGCGGGGGAGCTGGCCGGACACGATGTCGGCGATGGACACCTGCTCGAGGACCGAGCGCAGGCTGGCCCGCACGGCCACCCAGACGTCCTGGAGGTGCTCGGCCGCACCCTCGTAGGTGGCGGCCTCGGGTCGCAGGCCGCGCACCTCGGCGAGCGGCCCGTCGAGAGGACGGATCACTTCGGCCACGGTGATGGCCGAGGCCGGACGCGACAGGCGGTAGCCCCCCTCGGCCCCGCGCTGGCTGAGCAACAGGCCGGCGCGGCGCATGTCGTTGAGGATGCTCTCGAGGAACTTGGCCGGCAGCCCCTGGGACTGGGCCAACGACTCGGCCGTGACCGGCTTTCCATCGGCGTCGGCCAGGGTGCACAGGGCTCGCACCGCGTAGTCCACCTTGGCAGAGATATACACAGCATGGATTCTGTCAGACGACGCCCGTGCCTGGCCCGGGACGCTGCTGTGGTTGGATTTCGAACGTTCCCCGCGCCCGGCGATCGGGACCACCTGGATGGTCTGTCACGTCCCCCGATGCGAGGACCCGATCAGCCGGCGGATGCGTCGATGAGCCCGTAGCGTCGGCGGACCGAGGTAGTGACCCGGGAGAAGGCGACGTCGACCATGATCCCGATGAACACGATGACGATCATCATGGCCACCACCACGCCGTAGGTGCCCTGGGTCTCGGCGCCGACGGTGCGACCGCCAAGGCTGAGGGGGTTGACCAGGATCAGGAATTCACCCGCCAGCAGTGCGTGCCAGGCGAAGGCCCAACCTTGCTTCAAGCCCCCGAGGATGCTCGGGAAGGCGGCGGGGAGGACCACGTGACGTTCGAGGGACACGCCACGGGCACCGAGGATGCGCCCCGCCCGGAGGAGGCCCGGCGGCACCTGGTCGATGCCGCTGATGAACCCGTTGGCCACTGACGGTGCCGCCCCGAGCACCATCATGAGGATGATGGCCCTCCAGGTCACGCCGAAGACCATCACCGCCAGGGGGTACCAGAGCACGGACGGCAAGGTCTGCATGCCGGTGATCAGAGCGCCGATGCCCGCTCGCAGCACCGGTATCCGAGCCACCGCCGTCCCGACGACGCCGCCGATGACGACGACCAAGGTGTAGCCGATGAGGGCCTGCTGGGCGGTGACCCACACGGCCTGCCAGAACAGAGACGTGCCGAGCTGGTTCCACAACTCGCGACCCGCGGTGGCCGGCGATTGGAGGACGTATGGCTTCCAGTGGGCCCACACGGCAATCTGCCACACCAAGAGGATGAGGCCGAAGGCGATGAGCTTGGGCCAGGTGGACCTCCAGGTGCGCTGGGCCAAGGTAGCTCTCGCCGAACCGCCGGACCTGTCCAGCGCGTCGAGCCCGGCCAAGGCCTGGTCCAGGGAGGGGCGGACCGGGGCGTCGGCGACGTCCGAGTTGGGTATCCCCCGCGAGTCATCACGTCTGAGGTCGTCGAGGTCGGTGCCGATGATCGGGCGCTCAACGGCCATGGCGCCCCACCTCCGCTCGCAGCTGATCGGTGACCGCGGCCGCCAGACTGGCGATCTCCGTGGAGTCGATGCGCCGGGGACGGACCAGATCGACCGCGTAGGTGGCCGCCACCCGCCCGGGCCGACTGGTCAGGAGCACGATTCGGTCACCGAGGCGGGCTGCCTCCCGCACGTTGTGGGTGACGAAGAGCACCGTGAAACCCCGGTCGGCCCACAGCGACTCGAGCTCGTCGTGGAGCAGGTCGCGGGTGATGGCGTCGAGGGCGCCGAAGGGCTCGTCCATCAACAGCAGGCCGGCGTCCTGGGCCAGGGCCCGCGCCAGTGCCGCCCGCTGGCGCATCCCACCAGAGAGCTCATGAGGCCGCTTGGGGCCGAAGCCCCCGAGATGCACCCGCTCGAGGAGGTCGTCGGCCACCGCTCGTCGTTCGGACTTCTTCACACCTCGGAGCCGGAGGGGGAGCTCGACGTTGGCGGCGACGGTGAGCCAGGGGAAGAGGGCGGAGTCCTGGAAGAGCATGGCCGTGCCGGTGCCCGCCACCGGGTCCCTGTCCCGGGCCGGAACGGATGACCCGCCCGGATCTCCGATGGAGACGTCTACGGTCCCCACCGTGGGCCGGTCGAGGCCGGCCACCAGGTTGAGCAGGGTGGTCTTCCCGCACCCCGAGGCCCCGACCAAGCAGACGAACTCGCCGGGGCGGACGGCGAGAGAGATGTCCTGGAGGGCCACCACGCCGGCGTCACCCCCGCCGTAGCGCTTGGACACCCTTTCGAGGGTCACCGACGGGGCCGGGGCATAAGTGCGGGTCCCCGGAGTGGGGGCGAGCGTGGTCACGACGTCGCCACTGTGGCTTTTCCTTGGCTCACCAACAGCTGGTTGACCGGACCGAGGTCGTAGATCCCGCTGATGGTCGACGTCGTGAGTCCGGCGGCCTTGGCATGAACCAGGTCGGCGGCGATCGATGAGGCGATGGGGTCGTTGGTGAAGGTCATGTCCGACCATGCCGTGGCCAGCTCGGGGGCCTTGAGGGCTTTGCCGGTGATGGCGGCCAGGGCCGTGTTGGCATCGGCCTGGGCCTTGGTGGGGGACGAATTGAGGAAAGCGGTGGTGGCCAGCTGCCCCTTCAGCAGGTCGGTGACAACGGCCGGGTTGGCGGCCAAGAAGTCCTTGTTGACCACCAGCAGCGTGGTCGAGAAAAGGCCCTTGGGCCACAGGGTCTTTTCATTGACCAGCACCTGCCCGTGGCCTTCGGTGACCAGCCGCGTGACCCAGGGTTCCGGAACCCAGGCCCCGGCAATGGTGCCGGCTTCGAAGGAGGTCAGCGTGGTGGCGTTGTCCTCGGGCAGGATGGTGACCTGGCCGCTCCCGCCGTTTGGTCCCGGAAACGTGAGCCCCTGCTTCTTCAGCCAGGTGCGCAAGGCCACATCCTGGGTATTGCCGAGCTGCGGCGTGGCAATGGTCTTGCCGCTGAGCTGGCTGGCAGACGTGATCGACGGCGAGACCACCAGCGCCGCTCCGCCCGAGGTGGCGCCCGAGATGATCCGTATGGCGCCCCTGCCCTGCGAGTACGCGGTGATGGCGGAGTTGGGTCCCATGTAGGCGGCGTCGAGCGAGCCGGCGAGCAGGGCGGTGACCTCGGCGGGGCCGGCGTTGTAGGTCGAGGGCTGCAGGCTCACGTTGGTCGGAAGGCTGTGGGCGAAGTACCCGTCCTGGATGCCGACCAGCGGAGCGGCATGGGTGAGATTGGTGAGGTAGCCCAGTCGAAGGGCTACCGGCGTGTTGGAGGTGGTTGGCGATCCTCCGCCCACGGCGGTAGTGGTCGGGCTCCCCGAGCTCGAGCTGCACGCCGCAGCGACCAGTGCCACTCCGGCCAGGGCGACCAGTGCCGCCCTCGGGCGACGGGCGATTCGACGTGTGGACAGGGAACGCATGGGACTCCTCGTGACGGGACGGGTGATTTGCTTAAACCTATAGCTCTAGTAAGTAAAGAGGAATAGAAACTTTAAATCTAGAGGATTAATAGGTCTAGGTCCAAACACAGTACCAGCGCCGGCTGTTGCTCGCTACAGCGGTGGAAGACGCAGGTAGCGGAGGGGTGGCGGAGCGGTGGCGGATGGGTGGCGGAGCGGTTGGAGGTCGCTCGGGTCGGGGACCTAGTGGGCCAGCCGGGCAACGAGACGGTCGCGGTGGACGGGCCACTCTGCGGCCAGCATCGAGTACACGGCCGAATTGCGCTCGGTGCCGTCCGCCCCCGGCATGTCGGTCCGGATCACGCCGTCCAGCGTGCATCCGAGCCGCTCGATGGCGGCCCGTGAGCGGTGGTTGCGGGCGTCGGTCCGGATCTGCACCGCCCGCACGTCCCACCGCTCGAAGGCGTAGGTCATCATCAGCAGCTTGGCCTCGGTGTTGATCGGCGTGCGTTGGGCGGACGGGCTCAACCAGGTGTAGCCGATGCTGGCCACATCGGGCCGGCCGACCCGCTGGTGGATATCGGAACCGGGGTACAGCGATGACCAGTCCCAGGGGGCGAGGTCGTAGAAGCGGGTGGAGCCAACGATGCGTCGCTGGTCGACGCCGAAGGTGACCAAGGGGTACTGCTCCCCGGACTCCCGCTTGGCCATGGCCTTGTGCGCGTAGGCGGTCATGGTCTCCCGATCCCACGGGACCGGGGTATAGGTGAAGGTTGAGCGGTCCTCGTTGGCAGCTTCGAGGAGCCCCTCGATGTGGTCCTCGCCCATCGGCACGAGATGGACGAAGCGACCCTTCATCGACTCGAGGACGGGCATGGGTTCCAAGGCCTTTCTATTTGAGCAGTCGGGAAAGGCGTCGATCGGCCAGGGCCTTCCCGCCGGTCTGGCAGGTGGGGCAGTACTGCAAGGATTTGGTGGCGAAGGACACCTGCCGGACGGTGTCGCCGCATACCGGACAGGGCTCGCCGGTACGACCGTGCACCTGCATGGCTCGCTTCTTGTCCCCTTTGAGCTCGGCGATGCCGAGGGAGGCGGCGCGCCCGACGGCCTCGCCTAGGACTCCTACGACCGCGTCGTGGAGTCGGCCAACCTCTGCGCCGTCGAGGTTGCCCGACTTCTTGTAAGGGGACAGACGGGCCCGGTGCAAGGCCTCGTCCGAGTAGGCGTTCCCGACCCCGGCGATCAGCGACTGGGTGGTCAGGACCGTCTTGAGGGTGGCCGACGTGCCAGCCAAGATCGAGGCCAGCGCGTCGACGGTGAAGTCCGGGCCCAGGGGATCGATGCCCAGGGCCGCCAGTGGCTCCACGTCTTCGGGAGCGCGCACCACCCACAGTGCCAGCCGCTTCTCGTGGCCCATCTCGGTGATGTCGAGCCCGGACCCGTCGTCGAGGCCCACCCGGAGGGCGATCGGGCTCCGTCCGGGGCGGAGCGGTCCCTTGGGGAGCGCGTCGTACCATTTGACCCAGCCGCCCCGGGCGAGATGGACCACCAACCACGGTCCGCCACTGTCGATGCAGACGAACTTGCCCCGGCGCTCCACGGTGACGACCGTCCGGCCGATCAGCTCCTCCAGTGGGGGCTCGACGGTCTTGAGCGCCGAGAACGACGTCAACTGGCACCGCTCGACTCGCTTGCCGGCCATGTGGTCGGCCAGGCCGGCGGTGAGGGCTTGGACTTCGGGGAGTTCGGGCACAGGTCAATTGTGGACCCTGGGCGCCCGTAGTATCTGGTCCGCACCTGCACCAGGGTTGCGATCACCCGGTGGCGTCGGGCCCGGCCGTGCGGGAGCGCTCCCCGTTGGCCGGCCGCCACTCCGGTCCGACCCGTCCCATCCGACCCGAAGAGGGAGTTCCCGTTGTTCCGCCCGGTTCCCAGCGAAGTCGATTTCACCGTCCTCGAAGCCGACGAGCTGGCCCGGTGGAGGGAGCACCGCGTGTTCGAGCGCTCGGTCGAGCTGCGGGCGGGCGCCGAGCCCTGGGTCTTCTACGAGGGGCCGCCGACGGCCAACGGGCGGCCCGGGCTCCACCATGTATGGGCCCGCGTGTACAAGGACCTGTTCTGCCGGTACCGGACCATGCGGGGCTATGCCGTACCCCGCAAGGCCGGCTGGGACACCCACGGCCTGCCCGTCGAGGTGGAGGTCGAGAAGCAGCTGGGGATCACCGACAAGCGCCAGATCGAAGAGGAAGTGGGCATCGCCGAGTTCACCCGGTTGTGCCGCGAGTCGGTACGCAACTACGTCGACGAGTGGAAGGGCCTCACCGAGCGCATCGGTTACTGGATCGACATCGACTCGGCCTACTGGACCCTCTCCCCGGAGTACATCGAGTCGGTGTGGTGGAACCTCAAGTGCCTCTGGGACCAGGGGCTGCTCTATGAGGACATCAAGGTCGTCCCGTACTGCCCACGCTGCGGCACCCCCTTGAGCAGCCACGAGTTGGGTCAGCCCGACGTGTACCTCGAGGTGGTCGACGAGTCGGCCTACGTCTTGTTCCCCCTCTTGGACGGGGGGGAGGCCGCCGAACGCCTGCGGGCCCTCCTCGACCGTGACTCACTGCGCGGGCTCTCGCTGATGGCCTGGACGACGACACCATGGACGTTGCTGTCCAACACCGGCGCCGCCGTCGGGCCCGAGCTCGACTACGCCGTGGTCGGCAACGCCATCGTGGCCGCCGACCTGGTCGAGCAGGTCTTCGGTGAGGGCACCGTCGTCGACCGCCGGGTGGCGGGCCGCGATCTGGTCGGGCTCCGCTACGAGCGGCCGTTCGACGATGTCCAGCCCAGCCCCGGATCGGCCAGCGGCGAGGGTTGGCGGGTGGTGGCCGGTGCCTTCGTGGAGGCGGACGAAGGGACTGGCATCGTCCATCTGGCCCCGGCCTTCGGCGAGATCGACCGGCAGGTCGGTCGGGAGAACGGCCTGCCCACCCTCAATCCCGTGGGGCCCGACGGGCGTTTCACGGCCGAGGTGCCCTGGTTGGCCGGGCAGGGCGTCCGCGACACCAACGGCACGGTCAACGACCGCCTCGAGGCCTCCGGCCGGCTCTTCCAGCGGTTCGACTACATCCACCCCTATCCGCACTGCTGGCGCTGCGGCACGCCGCTCATCTACTGGGGCAAGCCCAGTTGGTACATCAGAACCTCGGACCGGAAGGCTGAACTGGTGGCGCAGAACCAGACCATCGGATGGCATCCCGAGCACATCCGGGACGGCCGGATGGGGGAGTGGCTGGCCAACAACGTGGACTGGGCGCTCTCCCGCGACCGGTTCTGGGGCACGCCGCTCCCGATCTGGCGATGCGACAAAGGTCACGTCCATTGCGTCGGATCGTTGGCGGAACTGTCGGAGCTGGCCGGCCACGACGTGTCCGGCGTCGATCCTCACCGGCCCGACATCGACGCCGTCACCTTCCCGTGTGCCGAGTGCGCGGGAGCAGCGGGTGTCAACATCGGCGGGGACGACGACTCGACCATGCGCCGGGTCGAGCCGGTCATCGATGCCTGGTTCGACTCGGGGTCGATGCCGTCGGCCCAGTGGGGCTACCCGCTGACCCCGGGCTCCGAGGGGAGTTTCGTGTACCCGGCCGACTTCATTTGCGAGGCCATCGACCAGACGCGGGGATGGTTCTATTCCTTGCTGGCCGTCAACACCCTGGTCCGAGGGTCGACTCCCTACCGGAACGTCCTCTGCCTCGGGCACATCGTGGATGCCGACGGCCGCAAGATGTCCAAGAGCATCGGGAACGTCATCGACCCCTGGGAGATCCTGTCCACCCGGGGGGCCGACCCGCTGCGCTGGTGGATGTTCTCGCAGGGATCGCCATGGACGCCGACCCGGGTCAGCTTCGAGGTCATCGACGCGGCCATGCGGGACTCGTTGCTCACCCTGTGGAACACGTTTTCGTTCTTCACCACATACGCCTCGCTCAACGGGTTCGACCCTGCAGACCCCTCCATTCCCGCTCCGGATGATCGCTCCGTCCTCGACCGGTGGATGCGGTCCCGGCTCTACGCCACCGTGGAGGCCGCCACCGTTGCGTTGGACGACTACGAACCGTTTCCCGCCGCCACCGCCATTGCCCGCCTGATCGACGACGCCTCGAACTGGTACGTCCGGCGGAGCCGCCGGCGCTTCTGGCGAACCGATCCCGATGCCGATCCGGTTGACTCGCTCGGGGCCCAGGCCACGCTGCACGAAGTGTTGGTGGTGGTGGCCGGGCTGTTGGCGCCCCTGTGCCCGTTCCTGGCCGACCGTATGTGGCGCGACCTCACCGGTGCCGCCGACGCCGACTCGGTTCACCTGGCCGACTGGCCGGCCAGGCAACCCGGCGCCCTCGACCCGGGGCTGGAGGAGGGGATGGCCCTGGCCCGACGACTCTCGTCATTGGGACGGGCGGCGCGCGCCGAGGCGGGCATGAAGGTCCGACAGCCCCTGGCCCGCGCCCTGGTCTACCTCCCTCCGGGGAGCCCGACGCCCCCGGCCGGGGTGGTGGAGGACGAGCTCAATGTGGACCGGGTGGAAGCCACCGGCGAGCTCGGCGACGTGCTGGCCTACGAGTTGGTCCCCAACTTCAAGCTGCTCGGGCCCCGGCTCGGGTCGAGGGTCCAACAGGTGCGGGCGGCCATGAGCTCGGTCGACGGGATGGCGGCGGCAGCCGACCTGGCGGAAGGGCGTCCCGTGGTGGTCGACGTCGACGGCGGCCCCATCGAGCTCAGCGGGGACGAGGTCGAGCTGCGGGTGCGGGCCCAGGCCGGGTTCGCCGTCTCCCGCGACGGGGCCGAAGTGGTGGCGCTCGACCTGGCCCTCGATGACGATCTCCGTCGCCGGGGCCTGGCCCGTGAGGTCATCCGCCATGTGCAAGACCTGCGCAAGGCCACGGGCCTCGAAGTCTCCGACTGGATCCATCTCCATCTGGTCGGGCTCGATGATCTGCGGCCGCTGATCGACACCGTGGCCCGCGAGGTGCTGGCCCGCTCCATCACGACCACCCCGCCGCACGAGGCCGGGGAAGGGACCACGCTCGAGCTCGAGGACGGCGAATCGGTTCGTGCCGTGACGATCTGGGTGGTGAAGGCTTGACTCCCGACGATGCCGCGGGAAGTGCCGGAGCCGGCGAGCAGTATGTGCTGGCCGTCGACCTGGGCACGGGCGGGCCCAAGGTGGCACTGGTGACGACGGGCGGGCGGATCCTCGCCCACGCCGCCAGACCGGTGGCCCTCCATCTCCTCGAGGGCGGCGGTGCAGAACAGGATCCCGATGAATGGTGGTCGGCCATCTGCGGCGCCTCTCGCCAGGCCGTCGAGTCGGCCGGCGTTCGAGGCGACGATCTCATCGGGGTGGGGTGCACGTCCCAGTGGTCGGGCACGGTGGCGGTGGGGGCCGATGGCACCCCCTTGATGCGGGCTGTCATCTGGATGGACTCGCGTGGCAACAAGGCCATCCGTGAAGTCGCCGGGGGCCCCGTCAACGTGCTCGGTTACGACCCGCGCAAGATCCTCCGGTGGGTGCAGGTGACAGGCGGCGCCCCGGGGCTGTCGGGCAAGGACCCCGTCTCCCACATCCTGTTCATACGCGACGAGTTCCCCGAGGTGTACCGGGACACCGCCACCTTCCTGGAGCCGGTCGACTATCTCAACCTCAAGCTGACCGGGCGGACGTGCGCCTCGTTCGACTCCATCGCCGCCCACTGGGTCACGGACAACCGGGCGATCGATCGCGTGGCCTACGACGCGCGGCTGCTCGAGCTCACCGGTCTCGACCGGGCCAAGCTGCCCGACCTGGTGCCACCGGGGACCGTCATTGGCGCACTCACGGCGGAGGCGGCGTCCGACCTCGGCGTGCCGGCCGGACTCCGGGTGTCGGTGGGCTCGGGGGATGTGCATTCGGCGGTGTTCGGTTCCGGGGCGGTAGCCGACTACGAGGCCCACCTCTACATCGGCACCTCGTCCTGGATCTCGGCCCACGTCCCCTTCAAGAAGACCGCTCCCACCAGCAACGTGGCCTCGATCCCGGCCGCCCTGGCCGGCAAATACCTCATCGTCGACGAGCACGAGACCGCCGGTGCCTGCCTCACCTTCCTGCGCGACAACCTCGGGTTCGCCGAGGACTTCGAGAGCATGAACGCCATGGTGGACAGCGTCGAGCCCGGAAGCGGGAGGGTGCTGTTCACTCCATGGCTCAACGGGGAGCGGTCCCCGGTCGATGACCACACCATCCGGGGCGGGTTCCACAACCTGTCGCTCTCGACCACCCGGGCCCAGATGGTCCGGGCCGTGTACGAGGGAGTGGCCTTCAACTCGAGATGGCTGCTCGAGGCGGTGGAGAAGTTCGCCGGCCGGCGGCTCGAGTCGCTGGCCTTCATCGGGGGCGGGGCCAACTCGGACCAGTGGGCCCAGATCCACGCCGACGTCCTGGGGCGCGAGATCCGCCAGGTGACCGACCCGGTGCTGGCCAACGTGCGCGGCGCCGCCCTCATCACGCTGGTGGCCCTGGGCCGGCTGCCGGTCGAGCAGATTCCGGACATGGTCGAGGTCCGGCGCACGTTCGTCCCCGATCCCTCGACGGCCGGCGAGTACGACATCCTGTTCAATGAGTTCGTGAACCTCTACAAACAGACCAAGGGCATCTTCAAACGGCTCAACCGGTTCTGAGCTGCGGAGCCCGGCGCGGGCCCCAACTCGTCCCCGGTCAGCTGGAACCCGACACCTTGGCGACCAGGTCGTCCAACTGTTGCACCGAACGGTCGAGTGAGAGGTTCTCCACGGCCCACGCTCTCGACCGCCGACCGAGCTCGGGGTCACCGCGTCGCCAGTCGACGAAGCGCTCGATGGTCTTGGCCAGTTGCTGGGTGTCGTTGGCGGGTACGAGCTGATCGGGGAAGCCCCTCATGGAGTCGGCGATGCCCCCGACGTCGAAGGCCACGACGGGCGTTCCACACGCCATCGCCTCGGCGATGACCAGGCCCTGCGTCTCGGGCACGCTGCTGGGCACGACGACCAGGTCCGCCGCTGCCATCAGAGCAGCCACGTCGGAGCGGTGGCCGAGGTACGTTGCCCTGCCCTCCGTCATCATCGACTGCAACGAGGCCAGGTAACCCGCGTCGCTGGTGAAGCCGCACACCACTGCGTGTACCGGCATGGGGCTCTGGCGTGCCACCTCGACGACGAGGTGGGGGCCCTTGTTGTGCTCGATCCGACCGGCGTAGAGGATCATCCGCTCCTCGCTTCCCACGCCGATGCCGCTCCGCACCTCGGCTCGGGCCGACGTTCCCAGGGGAACGAACCGCTCGGAGTCGATCCCGGTCGGCACAACCGTCGTCCGGCTCGGGTCCAGCGCCGCGGCTGTCGTCCATCGCCTGGCGGCATCCGTGGACGGCACGATCACCGCTGCCGCCCGTCGTATGGAGGCATTGAGCCATCGTGGCTGGCGGCTCGGTGGCGGGAGATGGAGATGGACCACGACGGGCGCGTGCGCCATCGCCGCCGTCCCGAGGGCCAGGGGGACGTGCCCGGCACTGTGGACATAGATGACCGAGGGAGCGATCCGCGCCCCCACCACGGCGGCACGGACGACCCCGGCGGCACCGGCCACGGGTGATGAGCGCGACGGGAGGGAAGCACCGATCTTCGTCGTGGTTGCGGCAAACGCATCCCATTGCGGCCCGTAGTCACCCCTGCTGACGTACATGAGGTGCACCTCCCAACCCCTCCGGGCGAGGCCTCGGAAGATCTCGAGCTGCGCCGACTCGGTTCCCCCGACCGACCCCAGGTGATCGGCGACGGTGAGGACCCGCTTCGGGCTCGTGGCCGCACCACGCGGCATTGCGGGATCCTCCGTCAACTCACGTCGGCTGGATCACGGGCGAGGACCAGCTGCTCAGGTCCCGCCCGAGCAGCTCACCCAGCGTTACCACCTCGGCGCGGAACTCGTTCTCGAGCGACCGGCGCAGATCGCCATCCATCGGCTGGCGGGGTTGTTGGCCGGCATTGAGGGATTGGAGACGACCTCCGAGGGACCGTCGGACATTCTGGTTGTGCACCGCCATCCGACCGAGACGGCGAACGATGGGAGGGGGAGACCGCAGCAGCTTCACCATCCTCTCGCTGCGAGCGACCTTGTTGGCGTTGACCACGGGAAGATCGGGCTGGAAGGTCGGATCGATCCCGAGGAACTCCAACACGGTGCGGTAGGAGCCGGCCGTATCAACCTTGAGATCGTCGAAGACCACCACATGCACACGCTCGGTGCCGACCGCATCGAAGTAACGGATGAGTTGTTCGGAATAGTGCGCGACCTCCCGATAGAAGAGCGCCCAGATCGATTGGCACGCCTCGGGAATGCGCTCACCCCGCTGGCGGGTCCCCTCGAGGGACAACGCCTCGGCGAAATCGGCCACATCTTCGTCACCCTGGAAGAGCAGCTCGCTGTGGAGCGAGTGCATCATGTCGATCGGATTGCGCAGGATGGCAATGATGCGGCTGTCCGGGGAGTAGGAGGCGATTTCCCCGGCCGCCCGCTTCGAGGCCAGGTAGCCGATCGAGGCGTCGAGTACGTAGCGCTCGTTGGTGGCCTGGCCGAAGTAGGCCAGATAGCTCTGACTGTCGGGTCGCTGCTGATTCCGGTAGGCCAGGTCGCTCCCGAAGAAGTGGTACTCCTTGCCGGCAGCAAAGATGTCGGGGTGCTTTCCGAGGTAGGACCACATGGCCGTGGTCCCACACTTCGGGGCTCCGACGATGAACAGGTTTGGGATTCTCGACATGACCCTCGTTCGTGCGACCGCCCAGGACCCGGTGCCACCGGTCATCTTGTCCTCGCCTCGTCTCGAAACGCGATGCCGACGATCACCGGGGTCTGGCGTCCTGGCCAGGCATCCTACGGTAGTTCCCCTGGCACCGACCTGACCCCGCCGGCCTGCTCGTTGGGCCGGTCTTCCTACGGCGCTGACGCCTTCCGATCGGCCAGGGCCCGATTGGCCGCGCTGACCATGGCATGAAGGGAGGCGTCGAGGATGCTCGAGTCCATCCCCACGCCCCACCAGGTCGATCCGTCGGGCCCTTCCGCTTCGACGTAGGCCACCGCCGATGCTTCACTGCCGGCGGTCAGGGCGTGTTGGCTGTAGTCCTTCACTTCGAAGTCGACGCCCAGGTCGGAGCGGAGCGCCGCCAGCAAGGCGTCGATGGGACCGTTGCCCGTGCCCATCAGGGTGCGCGGCTCGCCGTCAACGAGCAGCTGGGCGGTCACTGTGGTGCGGTGGCCACCGGTGGTCACCTCGCTACCGATCAGGCGCACTCCGGCGTCTTCCGGAAGGTAGGTCTGCGAGAACACGTCCCACATCTGGCCCGGGGGGATCACCGTGCCGCTGTCCTCGGTGATGGCCTGGACCTCCTTGGAGAACTCCACCTGAAGTCGTCGGGGGAGGTCGAGCCCGTGCTCGGCGTCCATCACGTAGGCGACCCCGCCCTTGCCCGACTGGCTGTTCACCTGGATGATGGCCTCGTAGGTCCGGCCGGTGTGGCTGGGATCGATGGGCAGATAGGGGACCTCCCAATGGTCGTAGTCCTTGCCGATGGCGGCGAATCCCTTCTTGATGGCGTCCTGGTGGGAACCGGAGAAGGCGGTGTACACCAGGTCGCCGGCGTAGGGGTGGCGAGGGTGGACGGGCATGCGGGTGGCGTACTCGGCCACCCGCCGGACGCGGTCGATGTCGCTGAAGTCGAGGGCGGGATCGATGCCCTGCGAGAACAGGTTCATGGCCAGGGTCACGATGTCCACGTTGCCGGTCCGCTCACCGTTGCCGAAGAGCGTCCCCTCCACCCGATCGGCTCCGGCCAGCACGGCCAGCTCGGCCGCGGCCACCGCGGTGCCCCGATCGTTGTGGGGATGCAGGCTGAGGATGATCGAGTCGCGGTTCGTGATGGTCCGGCCAAACCACTCGATGACGTCGGCATACACATTGGGTCCGTACATCTCGACCGTGTTGGGGAGGTTGAGGATGATGGGTCGGTCGGGCGTGGACTCGATGACCGTCATCACCGCCTCGCAGATCTCGACGGCGAAATCGGGCTCGGTCCCGGTGAAGCTCTCGGGCGAGTACTCGTAGCGGATCTCGGTCCCGGGCAGCGTCGCCTCCAGCTTCTTGCACAGACGGGCGGCGCTGACGGCGATGTCGACGATGCCGGCCCGGTCGAGGCCGAACACGACCCGACGTTGCAGCTCGGACGTCGAGTTGTAGAAGTGGACGATGGCCCGGGGTGCGCCGACCAGGGACTCGAAGGTGCGCTCGATCAGCTCTTGGCGACACTGGACCAGCACCTGGATGGTGACGTCGTCAGGGATCAGCCCGTCGTCGACGATCTGGCGTTGGAAGTCGTAGTCCGTCTGGGAGGCCGAGGGGAATCCCACCTCGATCTCCTTGAAGCCGATGTCCACCAGGCTCCGGAACAGCTTCAGCTTGCGCTCGGAGTCCATGGGATCGACCAGCGCCTGGTTGCCGTCCCGCAGGTCCACGCTGGCCCAGCGGGGGGCGCGGGTGAACTGGCGGTCGGGCCAGGTCCGATCCGGGAGGGTGAGGGGGAGGTGGGGCCGGTAGAGATGGAATGGCATGGGGGAGACGTCACAGGGCATGTCCAGGCGATGGGGCGTCCCATCGTCAGCATGGCCTGGCGGGGCTGGATTGTCGGGCTCGGTGTTCACTGGTGATGCTCCCTTGATGCTTGGACTGATGGTGAGGCCGCCGGGATTGCGCTTGACCGGCCCGGAGATCCGAGTCGGAGCAACAAAAAACCCCCTGGCCGGTTCGGCTCAGGAGGTTGCGGGCGAACGCGATGTGGCGTTCGCCGTCAGGTAAGAAGCAGCTCGGAGGTTGTGGCGATGTACATGATCCATCCATGGTGGCAGGCGGCCCTGGATTCGTCAAGCACCACCGGTGCGCCAGCCCAGGACCACACCGGCGGCGGCCACCACCGCGGACCGGTCGGCCAGCAGGGACGTGCGTAGCGGGCCCCGGTGACGCGCCAGCCGGAGGCCCTCGATGGCGCCTCCCATGCGGCGGACCCGTTCGATCATCCGGATCGTCAGGTAGCCACAGGCCGGAGCGCCCAGCGCCCCGAGGAGCCCGACCGCCGGACCGAAGGCGAGCCCGAGGATCACGCCGATCCCGGTGTAGACGGCGGTGAAGGAGAAGAAGCATCCCAGCAGCTTCACCGTGGCCCGCATCCCCTCGTTGCGGGGTATCCGGCTCAGCCGCCGGACCAACTCGTAGGGGGCGACGTGCACCATCGCTCCCACGGCGGCGAAGGGTGCGGCGCCGATCGCCTTGGCCAGGCTCCACAGGAGGGCCCGGCGGAGCCGACCCGATCGGTAACTGGCCATCACCTGGGCATCGCTGAATCCGAGCAGGGCGAGATGTCGCCCGTAGGTGTCATGGGCCTGGCGTAGGGCGTCCACGGGCCCAACCAGACCCGGCAGGGTCTCGGCGTGGGTGAGCGCCTCCGCCAGCTGTTGGCGCCGGGCCAGGCCGACTTCGCGGGGGAGGGTCGTTTCCTGTCGGGCCACGATCTCGGCGATGTCGGCCAGCGCGTCGGCCTCGGCCCACGACGAGTAGTCCGGCACCAGGCGGCGGAGCCGTGCTGTCAGGTCATCGGTGAGCGAGCGCACGGCGACGTGATCGTCGACCCGGTACTCGTCCATCCAACGGCTGACGGGTTCGGGGACACCCACCCGGACCAACGCCCGCGAGCGGAATCTCTGCTTGGCGTCGTAGATGAGGCCGACGGCCACCGTCTCGACGTGGTCCAAGCCGGCGGCGGCGGCGCCGAGGGCGATGCGGGCGGCTCCCGTACGGAGCGGCTGCAGTCCCGGTTCGTCGTGGCTGATCCCCTCTGGGAAGACGGCCACCATCCCGCCCGGGGCCAGCAGCCGGTTGGACACCGCGAACGCACCGGTGTTCCGCGCTGTGGACACCCCGTCCTGGGCCCGGTGGATGGGCACCACGCCCCCGAGTTTGAGGAACGGCCACAGCACCGGAATGCGAAAGAGGGTGGCCTTGCCCAGAAATCTCGGATACCGACCCAGGGCGGCCATCAGCAGCAGGCCGTCCACCAGGCCGTTCCGATGGTTGGCGACCAGGACGGTGGGGCGCCCCGACTCGAGTCGCTCGCCGCTCTCGACGTGCACGTGACGAAAGAAGATGCGGATGAGGATCCTCGCCAGGCCGGCCATGGCCAGGTCCGCCGCCGACCGCATGCGGCCGGCGGCGGACCGATCGGGCACGGCCCGGGGGCGTTCCGGCGCCGTGGATGCCCGAATCACACCCTCTATTCGGAGCTGCGCGCCTCTTGGTTGACGGCCAGCCCGAGGGCTGGGCGTCAGATGCGTTCGAAGTTGCGGGCCAGCTCCCAGTCGGTGACGACCCGGTTGGAGGTGGCCCACTCCTGTCTGGCGGTGTTCAACAGGTGATGGTGGACCTCGGGACCGAAGGCCTCGGCGGCCACGTCACTCGAGGCCAGGCCGTCGATGGCCTCGGCCAAGGTGGACGGGATGCGGGGCACGTCGACCGCCTTGTAGGCGTTGCCGGTGAATGCCGGCTCGAGTTCCAGCTCGTGCTCGATGCCCCAGAGCCCGCCGGCGATGGCAGCCGCCAGTGCCAGGTAGGGGTTGACGTCGGCACCCGGGATCCGGCTCTCGACCCGACGGCTGGCTCCGGTACCCACCGTCCGGAACCCGCAGGTCCGGTTGTCCTCGCCCCAGACCACTGCGGTGGGCGCCCACGAGTCCGGGACGTATCGACGGTAGGAGTTCACATACGGGGCGAAGCACCAGGCCAGCTGTTGGGCGGCGAAGAGCTGGCCGGCCACGAACTGCCGGCCGATGGTGGACAGCCCCGACGGAGTGGAATCACCGTCGGCCGGAGCCATCAGCGGGCTCCCGGTGGTGACATCCCAGAGGCTGGTGTGGATGTGGCAGGACGAGCCGGCGCTGTCCATCGACCACTTGGCCATGAACGTGGCGGCCCGGCCGAAGCTCGAGGCGATCTCCTTCACGCCGTTCTTGAACACGAGATGGCGGTCGGCGACCTTGAGCGCGTCCCCGTAGGTGATGTTGATCTCGTGCTGCCCCATCCCCGCCTCACCCTTGGAGAACTCGATGGGGATGCCGGCTTCGACCATCTGATTGCGGATGCGCCCGATGATGTACTCCTCGCGCGACGTCTGCAACAGCTGGTAGTCCTCGATGGTGTCGGCATGCGGAGCCAGGTGTTGCCAGTGCTTGCCGGCGGCCTCGGCGAACGAGTCGAGAAAGAGGTAGAACTCGAGCTCGGTGGCGCACTTGATTTCGAGGCCGTGGCCCGCGGCCCGCTCGAGCTGGCGGCGCAGGATGCGTCGAGGTGACACCTCGACCGGTTCGCCCTCCAGGGTGAGGAGGTCGCAGAGGACCATGGCGCTGCCCGGCGCCCACGGCAACGGTCGCACCGTGCGGGGGTCGATCACCGCGTTGAGGTCGCCGTAGCCGGTCTCCCAGTCGGCGAAGCGGTAACCGGGCATGGGTTCCATGTCGATGTCACAGGCCATGAGGTAGTCGCACACCTCGATCCCATGGTGCAGCACGTGCTCCAGAAAGAACGTCCCGGTCACCCGCTTGCCGACGGGGCGACCCTGGAGGTCGGGAAAGGCCACCACCACCGTGTCGATATCGCCCGCTTGGATCTGGTGGGGGAGGGTTTCGAGGGTCAGCATCCCAGCACTCTGGCCCAGCCACGAAGCGCCCGTCCAGCGTTACTCCGGTGTGACGTAGGCCGCGGTGATGCCTCCGTCGACCACCAAGGCCGATCCGGTGACGAACGACGCGTCATCAGAGGCCAGGAACAGCGCCGCCTTGGCGACCTCCTCAGGACGGCCGAAACGCCCGATAGGGATGTGGATCAGGCGGCGCTGGCGGCGGGCCGGATCAGCCAGGAGCTCCGCCAGCAGCGGCGTCTCGATGGGCCCGGGGCAGATCGAGTTGGCCCTGATCCCCTGGCGGGCGTACTCGACGGCAAGCTCGCGGGTCATGGCCAGCACACCGCCCTTGGATGCGGTGTAGGCGATCTGGGCCGTGGCCGCTCCCATCAGGGCGACGAACGAGGCCACATTGACAATGGAGCCGCCACCCGAGTCGAGCATGGCCGGTAGCGCGGCCCGACAGCCCAGCCAGACGCCCAGCAGGTTGACCTCCATCACCCTCTGCCAGGTGGCAGGCGGGGTGTCGAGGACCCCACCGTCGTCATCGGGGAAGATGCCAGCATTGTTGAAGAGAACGTGGAGACCGCCGTAGGTGTCGACCGCAGCGGCGACCATGGCCTGGACCTGGGACTCGTTGGAAACGTCGACCGTGACCGCCGTGGCCGCCCCACCGGCGGACACGATGTCGGCGACGGCCGACTCGGCGTGGTCGGCCACGACGTCGGCCACCACCACCTTGGCCCCTTCGGCTGCGAAGAGCGAGGACGCCACCCGTCCGATCCCGCTACCGGCACCGGTGATCACTGCAACCTTGCCGTCGAGTCGTGCCATCGATTGCCTCCATTCGGGTGCTGAACTTGGTTGATCGTTGCATGCGCCCGTCACGGCCTCGTCATCAAGAGGAGAATCGAGCGCCCACCAGGGCCCACATGATGTCCCAACCTGGCCTGGGCGGACACGGGGGAGGCCGCTCGTGGTCAATACAAGTAGCCTCTGGCGCGGACACGACCACGGGTTCACCTAGTGGTAAGCAGGTGGCAGCTATGACCATTGAGGAGCGCCAAGCCAGGCTGCGGTGGGATGGCCCTGATTGCCTGCGCGTGGGGGGAAGCCGTTTCCTTGTCGCCCTCGACGGTGCTCCCGGTACCCGGGCCACCGCTGAGCGCCTGATCTTGATGAAGAACAAGGTCATGGTGGACACATTTGTCGAACAGGCGCCTGACGTCGTGGAGAATATCTTCGACCTCGGCATCTTCAAAGGTGGAAGCATCGCCTTCTACCACGAGCTGTTCGTGCCGAAGAAGCTGGTCGGGATCGAATTGCATCCGGACCGGGTGAAGGGACTCGACCAGTTCCTGTCGGCCCATTCCCTCGGCGCCTCGGTGCGCCTCTACTACGGCACGAGTCAGCAGGATGTGAGGGCGCTCTCCAAGATCCTTCTGAGGGAGTTCGGGGACCAGCCCCTGGATCTGGTCGTGGATGACTGTTCTCACAAGTACGAGCCGGCCAAGGCGTCACTGAACCTGCTCTTGCCTCGTTTGCGATCCGGTGGCGTGTATTTGCTCGAAGACTGGGGCTGGGCGCACTGGCCCGGCGACCACTGGCAGGGTTCCGACCATCAGTACGCCAACGAACTCAAACCGATGTCGAACCTGATCCTCGAACTCGTGATGGTGGCAGAGAGCAGACCGGGCTTGATCAGCGAGGTGGTCATCAAGAATGGAGCTGCCTACATCACGCGCGGACCCGAGACCGACATCGAAGACGGATTTGACGTCAGCAATGCATACCTGAGCGCGGGAAGAACGATTCTTTCCTGAGGGTTGCGCCCCTGCGCGGAGACTTCGTGCACGAGTCGCCCCGGCGGGACACCACCTCCGCCCGAGCGTTTCGAACCGATGTCGGGATGGCGCGGGCCCGGTGGAATACTGAATCCTGTGCCGCCGGCCTCGACCCGTCCCCTCATCGGGGTGTCCACGTACCGACAGATCACCTCCTGGTGGTCGTGGGAACGCGACGCTGCTCTGGTGCCCGGGGTCTATCTGGACATGGTCGAAGCCGCTGGCGGCCAGTCCCTCCTCATCCCGCCGGCCCGGGACTTGGCCGAACCCGGTGTGGCCGACGGGACCCCGAGCGGGGGAGTCCCCCAATACGGCCGGCTGGTGGCCGCCCTGGACGGCCTGGTCCTCATCGGCGGCGGAGATGTGGGTGCCGTCCGCTACGGACAGGATCCCGACCCCCGCAACGGCGGCACCAGCCACCAACGCGACGAACTCGAGCTCGGGATACTGCGAGAGGCCGTCCGACGCGACCTCCCGGTGCTGGCCGTGTGTCGGGGGATGCAGGTGTTGAACGTGGCCCTGGGCGGCGATCTCGTCCAACAGCTGTCCGACCTGCTCGGCTCGAATCGTCATCAGCCACAACCCGGTGCCTTCGGTCGGGTCACGGTCCATACCGAGGAGGGCAGCACCGTGCGTCGCATCCTGGGCGAGCGCGCTGACGTCCTGTGCAGCCACCACCAGGCCATCTCCAGGTTGGGTCGCGATCTCGTGGTCACCGCCATGAGCGACGACGGCATCATCGAGGCGGTCGAGTTGCCGGGTCACCCCTTCGTCGTCGGCGTGCAGTGGCATCCCGAGGAGTCCGGCGACCAGAGGCTCTTCGCCGCCCTGGTGGACATGGCGCGCGCCCGGTCCGATCCGGGACCGGCGTTGTCCGGTGCAGAGGAACAGACAGGAGCGAGATGACCAGCGTCGTGAACCCGGCCACCGAGGCCACCATCGCAGAGGTCCCGGTGCAAGGGGTCGAGGAGGCGGATGCCGCTGTAGCCCGATCCCTTGACGCCGGCCCGGCCTGGCGAGCGGTGGTGCCGGCCGACCGCGCCCGGCTCCTACGCCGGTTCGCCGCCCAGGTCGAAGAGCACGGCGAGGAACTGGCCCAGCTGGAGACGGCCAACGTGGGCAAGCCCATCGGCGAGAGCCGTGACGAGGTGGGCATGGTCGCCGAGGTCATCTACTTCTACGCCGGCGCGGTGGACAAGCACCGGGGGGCCACGGTTCCCGTCGCCGGGGGAGTCGACATGACCTTCCATGAGCCACTGGGTGTCGTGGCCGCCATCGTGCCGTGGAACTTTCCCATGGCCATCACCTCGTGGAAGATCGGCCCGGCCCTGGCCACGGGCAACACCATCGTGGTCAAGCCGGCGGAGATCACCCCCTTGACCGCCCTCCGTCTGGCCGAGCTGGCCCTCGATGCCGGCATCCCCGAAGGGGTGTTCCAGGTGGTGGTGGGACGTGGTTCGGTGGCGGGGACCCGGCTGGTCGAGCACCCGGACGTGGCCAAGGTCGCCTTCACCGGTTCGACCGAAGTGGGCCGTAAGGTGATGGCCCGGGCTTCGGGCACCATCAAGAGGGTCACCCTCGAGTTGGGCGGCAAATCGGCCTCGATCGTCTTCGCCGACGCCGATCTCGAGCGGGCCGCGGCGGCCACGCCGGGCGGGGTGTTCGCCAACGCCGGGCAGGACTGCTGCGCCCGCAGCCGGGTGCTGGTGGAGCGATCGGTCTTCGACCGGTACGCCACGCTCCTGGCCGACGCCGTCGGCGCATGGACGGTCGGGGACCCCACCGACCCGGCCACCAAGATGGGGCCGCTCGTGACCGCCGGCCATCGCCGGGTGGTGGCGTCCTTTCTGGCTGCGGGGATAGGTGATCCGGCGGGCGGCCCGGTCCCCACCCACACCGTGGGTGCCGTGCCCGCCGGGCCCGGGTTCTGGTTCCCGCCCACGGTGGTCGCCCCGGCCGGCGCCGAGTGGCGGATGGCCCGCGAGGAGATCTTCGGGCCGGTAGTGGCGGTCATCCCCTTCGACGACGAGGAGGACGCCGTCCGACTGGCCAACGACACCCCCTACGGTCTGTCCGGCTCGATCTGGACCCGGGACGGGGCCCGGGCCCTGCGGATGGCCCGAGCCGTACAGGCCGGGAACCTGTCTGTGAACTCCAACAGCTCCGTCCGGGTGCAGACCAGCTTCGGGGGCATGAAGCAGTCCGGCTTCGGGCGGGAACTCGGGCTGGAGGCCCTGGCGTCCTACAGCGGCATCAAGAACGTCTTCGTGTCGACCGAGGGCTGATGGGGCCGGATATGGGGTTGAGCTGGGGGCAGGACAGCGTCTGTCCCATTTTCCATGTGCCGCCGGCCGAGGCGATGAGGCCAGGTGAGAGCCACCGAGGCCACCGGGCAATCTAGTGTGTATGTGGACTCGGCGGCACCCGTTGCTTGGCAGGGACGGGGTTCGGGTCGGAGGGGTCCGTCGTCATTTGAGCTGGGGGGTGAGGGTGCCGTGCGCGTTTGGCTGATACGTGGACTCGTCGCCCCCGAGGTGCGGAGGGCTTGCGCCATGCGGGGCAGGGAGACGTGACCGTCATCGATGAATCGATTGGCGATGGCGTGGCTGCTGCGGTGGACGAGGCGGGGACGGCACCGGAGGACCGCCGCTTCCGGCCGGATGTCGAAGGGCTGCGAGCCATCGCCATCGTGCTCGTGGTGCTGTTTCACGCCGGCGTGCCGGGAATCAGCGGTGGTTTCGTCGGTGTCGACGTCTTCTTCGTTATCTCGGGCTTCGTCATCACCGGGGTGCTCCTTCGCGAGCAGGGCTCATCCAACCGGGTCTCGATGCTGGGCTTCTACGGGCGCCGGGCTCGCCGCATCATCCCGGCCGCCACGGTGGCCATCATCGTCACTGTCACCGCCACCTATCTCGTACTGGGGGTCGTCGCCGGCAACCAGACGGCCATCGACGGGCGATGGGCCGCCCTCTTTCTGGCCAATTTTCACTTCGCCTCGGTCGGTAGCAACTATCTGACTGCGCAGCTTCCCCCGTCCCCTCTCCAGAACTTCTGGTCGCTGGCCGTCGAAGAGCAGTTCTATCTCGTCTACCCGACGATCTTCTTTGTGATCGCCGCACTCCGCACGAAGCTGTCGCTGCAGGCGAGGCTGGCCATCGGGCTCATCACGGTCATCGCCGCCTCGTTTGCCCTCTCAGTGACGCAGACCGCCTCCAATCCGTCGGCGGCGTTCTTCTCGCCCTTCACACGAGCCTGGGAGCTGGCACTGGGCGCCTTGGTGGCGGTCGGCACGAAGTGGCTGCTCGAGATCCCGAAGCCCATCGGCTCCGTGCTCACCTGGACGGGACTGGCGGCGATCGTTTTTGGGTCCGTGGCCTTCGACAGCCGTACCCGCTACCCAGGGGCCCTGGTGGCGGTCCCGGTCATCGGGACCGCCCTGGTCATCGCCGGGGGGATGACCGCCCCTCGACGGGGAGCGGAATCGCTCCTCAAGCTGCCTCCCTTCCGGTGGCTGGGACGAATCTCCTACTCCCTCTATCTCTGGCATTGGCCCATCCTGATCCTTGCCGCCGAGGAAGCCGGCAAGACCAGCTTGCCCTTCCGGCAGAACGTGGTCTGGCTGTTGGTGGCCCTGGGGGCGTCGGTGGCGTCCTACTACGTGGTGGAGAACCCCATCCGCCACGCCAGGCTGCCGATTGCCGGGCGCTGGGCCGCGGTCATCTTGGGCGCACTGCTGATTGCTACCTCCGTCGGGGTGGTCACCTTCCAGCTCGATGCCCACGCGGCACCCGGCCCGGTTGCCCACGCCGCCCTCGTGCCTCCGGGTCCGCCGTCCGGAGCCACGGGCGCAATCACCCAGGCGCTGGAAGCGGTGCCGAATGCGGTTCGGGAGGCCCCGCAGATCCGGACGGTGCCGGCAGATCTCACCCCGTCGCTCAGTCAGCTCGGTAACGACTGGGGTGGTCCAGCTGGGGCCTGCTGGCCCGCGACCGGCCAGACGACCCTTCCTGCCTGTGTCTTCGGCGACCCCGCAGGGACCCACACGATGGTCTCGTATGGCGACTCCCACGCGGGCATGTGGTTCGCCGTCATGAACGACATCGCCCTCAAAGCCCACTGGAAGCTGGTCTACCTGGGCAAGGGGTACTGCCCCGCGGACGCACTGCCCTACGAAAACCCGGGTGGATGGGGGAAGGCCGGCGGCGAGTACGCCGTCTGCGACCAGTGGCACCGCTTCGCCGTCAACCGGATCAATGAGATCAAGCCCGACCTCGTCGTCATCACCCAGGAGCGTCGATCGCAGGTCGACGGCACGCCCTACAGCCCGGCGGAGTGGCAGCAGGGATTGTCACGCGCTTTGAAACAGCTGACCGTGCCGGCCAGGAACATCGTCGTGCTCGGGAACCTTCCGGTGCTGGGGCACCGCGAACCGCAGTGCCTGGTGGCACACCAGAAGGACGTCCAAGCGTGCTCGAATCCCGTGTTCGCGTACCAGGCGAAGTACATCGCAGCCGAACGGGGTGCGGCCACTAGTGTCGGCGCACGGTACGTCGACATCACCCCGTGGTTCTGCTCGGCGACGTGCACGCCTGTCATCGGGAAGTTCCAGGTCTACTGGGACAGCTGGCACATCACGGCCAGCTACTCCTTCTTCCTCAGGGAATCGCTGGTGGTGGCGCTTGGTCTCCCGACGACGGCGTGAGGCGGGGAGGAACCCGCCGAGTCCCGTCTCGGACCGTGTGGCCGTCATCACCGGGGCCAGCCGTGGCCTCGGAGCGGGAATGGCGACGACGTTTGCCGGCGAAGGATTCCGCCTGGGGCTCTGTGCCCGCGGCGAACCGACCGCGCCCCAGGGGGCCGAGGCCAGGACGGCGTCGATCGATGTAACCGACGCCGAGGCCCTCGACCGATTCGCCCTGTCCGTGGTCGAGCGCTTCGGGCGCATCGACCTGTGGGTGAACAACGCGGGAGTGCTGGAGCCGATCGGCCCTCTGGCCGACGCCGATCCCGGTGCTGCGCGCCGACACGTCGATATCAACGTCCTCGGTGTGGCAAACGGATCGGCGTCATTCGCCCGCCATGTGCGCAGCCGACCCGGTGGTGGCGTACTGGTCAACATCTCGTCGGGGGCGGCCACGACCCCATATGAGGGGTGGGCACCGTACTGCGCGTCCAAGGCCGCAGTCGAGATGCTCACCGAGGTGGTGGCACGGGAGGAACGTGGTCACGGACTGAGGGCCTACGCGCTGGCACCGGGTGTGGTCGACACCCCCATGCAGGCCCTGGTGCGGTCAACGCCCCTCGGGGACTTCCCGGCTGGTGACCGCTTCCGCGGTCTGCACCGCCAGGGAGGACTCAACTCGCCCGAGTGGGTGGCGCGGTTCATTCTCGACCGCTTCGTGGACGGCTCGCCTGCATCGGAGGGAGGCGGAGTTGTGCGATTCCGGGTACCCCATCAGCGATCCCCCGAGTAACGAGGGCCGGAGCCGGCCGGAGTCGGCGGGGCGGCGCAGCGAGACAGCCTCGATGGTGAGTCGGGGCAAGGGTTCGGGCTGCTGGCTGAGCCAGGTAACGTCAGCGGGATGTCCGATCGATCCCGCAAGATTGCCAAGCCCATGGCCGGCCTGGGTGTGCTGGCCACCATGGCCAGTATCTGGTGGTTCGCTCTGAGGCCGCGGCGCAAGGCGAAGCGCGAGACACAGCCGTAGCTGCAGCCACGAGGGGCAGCTACACGCCGGCGCGCGCCCGTCCGGCTGTTCGCTTCGTTCGAGGCGGCATGGGGCCGGTCGGTGCCCGGTAGGGTCGCTCGGTGGCCCTGGCTTCGCTCCGCCCCCTCCGTTCGCGGAACTTCGCCCTTATCTGGTCGGCCGCGCTGGTGTCCAACGTGGGCACGTGGATGCAGACCGTCGCCCTCGGGGTGCTGGTGTACGCCCGCACCGGACAGCCCGCTTGGACCGGGCTCGTGGCCGCAGCCGCCTTCATCCCCATCGGCCTGTTGGCGCCGCTCGGAGGGGCGCTCGCCGACCGCCTGGACCGGCGACGGTGGCTCATCGTCACGACGCTGGCCGAAATGACCTTCGCCGCCCTTCTGGCCGTGCTGGCCGCCACCGGTCACGACCCACCTACCGTCCTCGTGATCCTGGCCTTCCTGGGCGGGGCCTCCGGTGCCGTCGGCTTCCCCGCCTACCAGGCCATGGTCCCCGACCTGGTTCCGACGGAGGACCTGCTGGGCGCGGTCTCCCTGTCGTCGGCGCAGTTCAACCTGGGACGAGTGGTGGGGCCGGCGCTGGCCGGCTTGGCCCTGTTGACCCACGACTACGGGTTGGTATTCGGACTCAACGCCGTCTCGTTCGGGGCGGTGGTCGTGGCGCTGGCCCTGATCCGCCTGCCGAAACCGGTCGGCCGAGGAGGCGACGACGGGATTGCGGCCCGCATCGCCGCCGGCGTCCGGGCCGCGAGAGCCGAACCCGGCTGTCGTGCCGCCATCGGGCTCATCGCCTTCGTCGCCCTGCTGGCGTCGCCATTCATCGCCCTGGTGCCGTCCATGTCGGGAGTGCTCCATCATCGGGGAGGGATTTCCGTGGCGGCGGGAACCGCCACCTTGGTCACCGCCCAGGGAGTGGGTGCGGTGACCGGGGCATTGGCGCTGCCGTCGCTGGCAGAGCGGCTGGGGCGGCGGACCATGTTGCAGACGGCGCTGTTCGTCTTGCCGGTCCTGCTGGGCCTCTACGCCATCGCTCCGACCCTGTGGTGGTCGGTGGTGGCCTTCTTGGCCGTGGGGGCCGGTTATATCGCCGTGCTGGCTGGGCTCAACACGGTGGTGCAGCTGCGCGCCCCGGTCGACGTCCGTGGTCGGATCCTGAGCATCTACATGATGTCCCTGGGCATCGTCTATCCGATCGGCGCCGTCCTCCAAGGGGCGATCGCCAACCACATCGGCGTCAGGTCGGTCACCATCGGCAGCGCCATCGTCCTGTTGGTCGGGATGGTGGGCATCGCCGCCTTCCGCCCGGCCATCTTCACTGCCCTGGGCGACCGTCCGACGGCGAGGGCCGAGGTGGCCGTGCTTCCCACCGAGGAGCTCCCATGACCCGTCCTGTGACGGTGGAGGTGCTGACCGCCGCCGACGCTGAGGGAGCGCAACGCCGGGCCGCCGGCGCCATGGTGGCTGCCGGTCTGGTGCCAGGCGACCGCGTCGCCTTCTCCCTCCCGTCCTCGGGCGCTCTGATGTGCGCGGTCCTCGGGGCCCTCCGTGTCGGCGTGGTCCCGGTGCTGTTGAACGCCACCCTGCTCGACGCCGAGCGGGATCAGCTCCTCGCCGATGCCCGACCGGAGCTGGTCATCGGCGACCGTCATCGGCTGACGGCACTGGATGCCGGTTCGCCGGTGGACCTCGCTCCGTTCCCGTTGGCTCGGCCCATGCACTACACATCGGGAACCACGGGTCGATCGAAGGGGGTGTGGTCCGGTCTGTGGGACGCCGCCACCGCAGAGGCGGCCTTCGCCGACGAGGCCGACCAGTGGGCCTGCGGACCCGACGACGTCCATCTGGTGTGCTCGCCCATGTTCCACTCGGTGTCGATCCGGTTCGCCGCCGGCACGCTGCTGCGCGGCGGCACCTGCGTCATCCTGAGCCGATTCGACGCCGACGTGGCCCGACAGGCCCTTGGCGGGCACTACGGCCCGGTGCCCACCACCACTTTCATGGCGCCCTCCGCCCTGGCCCGCCTGTTATCGGCCGGGCCCCGTCCCTGGCGCCGATTCGACTCGCTGCGCCTGTTGGTCCATGCCGGCTCCCCCTGTCCGCCATCCCTGAAGCGAGAGGCCTTGGCCCGGGTCGGGCCCGGGGTCCTCTGGGAGTTCTACGGCTCTACCGAAGGGCAGTTCACCGTGTGCCCGCCTGACGCGTGGGAGGCCCGTCCCGGCACGGTGGGACGGGCCCGGAGTGGCCGGTCCCTGTTCGTCGACGACGACGGCACCATCTGGTGCCGTCCGCCGGACTTCGCCCGGTTCGCCTACTGGGGCGATGAGGTCAAGACCTCGGCGGCTTGGAGGGATGGTGCGTTCACGGTCGGCGACCTCGGGCGGCTCGACGCCGACGGTTACCTCTACCTCGACGGTCGGCGGGACGACCTGATCATCAGCGGCGGGGTGAATGTCTATCCCGCCGAGGTGGAGGCGGTGCTGGCCGAGGTGGACGGCGTGACCGAGGTCGCCGTCTTCGGCCTGGCCGACGAACGCTGGGGCCAACGGGTGTGTGCCGCGGTGGTGCCGGCGACTCGATGGCAAGGCGCCTCGACAGATCCGGTGATCGAAAAGGTCAGGGCCCATGCCTCACGCCGGCTCGCCGGCTATAAACGACCGAAGCAGTACGTGGCGCTCGCCACCCTTCCCCGCACGGCGACCGGCAAGTTGCAGCGCTCCCTGATCCCGGGTCTCCTCGACGAGGTTTGACACCTGATCGACAGGAAGAGACAGGACCGGTCCCGGGCCACCATGAGCGATACTGGCCCGATGAGCCCCGTCGATGCCGGACCCCCCATCGCCACTGTCAACCCCTCCACCGGTGAGCTGCTTCAGTTGTTCGAGCCCTACGACGCCACCGGGGTGGAGGCTCGCCTGGCCGTGGCGGCGTCCGCGGTGCCCCTCTGGGCCAAGAGCACCTTCGCCGAGCGGTCGCGCCTGCTCGTCACCGTGGCCGAGTTGCTCGAAGGCGAGCTTCCCGACATCGCCCACGTGGTCACCACCGAGATGGGGAAGCCCTTCGCACAGGCCAAAGCCGAGGTGGTCAAGTGTGCCAGCGGGTTCCGCTGGTTCGCCGAGAACGCCGAGGCCATGGTCACCGACGAGGAGGTGCCCCTCGATGCCTCACTGGGCCTGGTCACCTACCAGCCGCTGGGGGCGGTGTTGGCCGTCATGCCCTGGAACTTTCCGCTCTGGCAGGTGGTCCGGTTCATCGCCCCCGCGGTCATGGTTGGCAACGTCGGGCTGCTCAAACACGCCCCCAGCGTGCCCCGCACGGCCCTGCTGTTGGAGGATCTCTTCCGGCGGGCCGGCGCACCGGATGGTGTCTTCCAGACCCTCCTGGTCGGAACCGACCAGGTGCCGGCCATCATCGCCGACCCCCGGGTGGCGGCGGTGACCCTCACCGGCAGCGTGGGTGCCGGCCGGGCCGTGGCCACCCAGGCCGGGGCGGTGGGGAAGAAGATCGTCCTCGAGCTCGGCGGCAGCGACCCCTTCATCGTGCTGCCGTCTGCCGATCTCGGCCGGGCCATCTCGGTCGGCGTGCAGGCGCGGGTGCAAAACGCTGGTCAGTCCTGCATCGCCGCCAAGCGCTTCATTGTCCACCGAGGCGTGGCCGACAGGTTCACAGAGGGTTTCGTGGCCGGCATGGAGGCGCTGTCAGTGGGCGACCCCTTCGACCCCGCCACCGAGGTCGGGCCGCTGGTCACCGCGGCGGCTCGCGACACCATCGCCGCCCAGGTCGACGATGCCCGGGAGCACGGAGCCGCCATTCTCTGCGGCGGTGAACCGGTCGTCGGCCCCGAAGGCCCGGACCGCCCCGGCTTCTTCTACCGACCGACGGTCATCACCGGAATCACGCCGGCCATGCGGGTGGCCACCGAGGAGGTATTCGGTCCGGTGGCCCTCCTCTACACCGTGAGGGACGCCGACGAGGCCCTGGCTGTGGCCAACAGGACCGAATTCGGCCTGGGGTCCAGCGTCTGGACCAACGACCCCGACGAGCAACAACGGTTCGTCAGCGAGCTGCAAGCCGGTCAGGTGTTCGTCAACGGGATGGTGGTGTCCATGCCCCAACTCCCGTTCGGCGGGATCAAGAGCTCCGGGGTCGGGCGCGAGCTCTCGGCCCAGGGCCTGCGCGAGTTCTGCAACGTGAAGTCGGTCTGGGTGGCCTGAGCGCGCCGACGGCTCACCCGCGCCGCCGCCATCCGGCCGCTCCACGGGCTCACTGGGTCGTCGTGATCACCGAGGTGCTCATGGGCGCCGACGACCACGTCGTCGCCGTCGAGTTCCAGGTCCACTGCAGCCCGTCGTAGGACACCGAGGTGAGGTGGTAGTTGTAGGCGTGCGCCACCGCCCAGGTGGCGTACTGCCATCCCGCCTTGGTGCTGGAGGGGTTGGCCAGGGCGTGCGGACCGAATTGGGTTGCGGCCGCGGCGGCCAGCGCGGCATCGGCGGGTGTGCTGCCCCCGAAGGCATTGAGTTGGCACGTCAAGGCGGCGGGCCGCTCGCCGGTGGCGGCGATGGCCAGCGCCCGGGCTTCGGGCTCCCAGTTGGCGTAGGCGGTGGGGGTGGCGCTGCTCTGGACCAGCTGGGCGGCCTTGGTCACGGGCAGCGACTCCCACCCGGGGACCTGGACCAGGCGGTCGTAGAAGGCGCCGGCCGCGTAGGCGGGATCGAGGATCTGGTTCGATGTCCCCCAGCCCTGGGACGGTCGCTGCTGGAACAGGCCCAACGAGTCGCGGTCGCCGTAGAGGAGGTTCATCAGGTGGGACTCCTGCAGGGCGGTGGCCAGGGCCACGGTCACGGCGTGGTCCGGCATTGCCTTCCGGACCCCCACGGCGGCGATGATGGCGGCGTTCTGCGCCTGGTCAGGCGTGAGGATGAAGGGCGCCGTGCCCGGGCCGCTCGAGACGGTGCAAGCGGAGACGGACGGATGGGGCTGGGACCCGAGAAGGCTGATCGAGATGCCCACCGCCGCCACCAGGACGATCAAGGTTGCGGCCGCGGCCGCCATCCGCCTGCTCCGTGGGCTCGTCCTCCTTCCTTGGCTCATCGGCTCCACTGCTTGCATCGTGTCGTCCATGTGACCCAATAGCATCGTCTGTCCCACGCTCGAAGTGACGTCGCCGACTCTGACCGGTGGGCCGGCTCGGTTGGGTCAGACTGGTGTCGTGCGCGTCTATCTCGACCACGCGGCCACCGCGCCCATGGCCCCCGAGGCCGTGGAGGCCATGCTTCCCTACCTCTCGGGCCGGTTCGGCAATCCCTCGGGAAGCCACCGGGAGTCCCGGCAGGCCCGGCGAGCGGTGGACGACGCCCGGGAACAGATCGCCTTACTGCTCGGTGCTGACCCCTCCGAGGTGGTCTTCACCTCCGGCGGAACCGAGGCCGACAACCTGGCCGTCGTCGGTGGGTGGGAGGCGGTCGCGGCCACCCGACCCAGTCCTCCCGCCCTGGTGTGCTCGGCCATGGAGCACCATGCGGTACTGCATACCTGTCGCGCGCTGGCCCGACGGACCGGTGCCGCCCTGCGAGAGGTCCGGTCGGGCAAGGACGGGATCGTCGACCTCGAAGCACTGGCAGAGGCGTGCATGCCCGACGTTGGTCTGGTTTCGGTGATGACGGTGAACAACGAGATCGGCACCGTGCAGCCGATGGACGCAGTGGCATCGGTGGTACGCTCCCGATCCTCCATGGCGGTCCTCCACACCGACGCCGTGCAGGCGGTGCCGTGGCTCGATGCGGGGGCGTCGACCGCTCCAGCCGATCTGGTGGCGGTCAGCGCCCACAAGTTCGGCGGGCCCAAGGGGGTCGGTGCCCTGGTGGTCCGCCACCCGACCACCATCCATCCCCTCATCCACGGGGGCGGTCAGGAGCGCGAGCGCAGGAGCGGCACCCACAACGTGGCCGGCATCGTGGCCATGGCCGCGGCATTGTCGGCCACCCACTCCGCTCGACCCGACACTGTGAGGCGGGTGACGGCGCTGCGCGACCGGCTCGGGGACGGCCTGCTCACCTCGGTGGCCGGCTCGACCGAGACCGGGGCGCGGGAGCACAAGACAGCCGGCCACCTTCACCTGCGGGTTGCCGGTGTGGAAGGTGAGGCCCTGGTGGTGCTGCTGGACGAAGCGGGCGTGTCGACATCGGCCGGCGCCGCCTGTTCCAGCGGTGCCGTGGAGGCCAGCCACGTGCTGGCGTCGATGGGGCTGGGGCCGGACGAGGCCGCTAGCGGGATCAGGTTCTCCCTCGGTCCGAGCACCACCGGGGAGCACATCGACCACGCCCTGGCCGTCGTCCCGGATGCGGTCGCCCAGCTGCGAGACTGAACCTATGCGTGTGCTGGTGGCCATGTCCGGGGGTGTCGACTCCTCGGTGGCTGCTGCCCTGGTCGCCGAGCAGTTCGGCCGCCACCAGGTGGTGGGTGCCACCCTCAAGCTGTGGGGCGGTTCCTCGGACTCCGGATGCTGCTCGATCGGCGACGTCGAGGATGCGCGTCGGGTGGCCGACCAACTGGGCCTGGTCCATCACGTCTTCAACTTCGCCGCCGCGTTCGAGGACCGGGTGGTGGCCCCCTATGTCCGGGGGCACGCCGAGGGACGGACGCCCAATCCGTGCATCGAGTGCAATCGTCACCTCAAGTTCGACCGTCTTCTGGTTCGGGCCCGCACCTTGGGGTTCGACGTGGTTGCCACCGGGCACCACGCCCGCCGCCGGGTCACCGCCAAGGGACGGTTCCGGTTGTGCCGGGGCGCCGACCCGCTCAAGGACCAGTCATACGTGCTGGCCATGCTCGGGCAGGACCAGCTGGCCCGCACCCTGTTCCCGGTGGGTGAGATGACCAAGGCCCAGGTACGCGAGGAGGCCGCCCGGCTCGGATTGCGGACCGCCACCAAGCCCGACAGCCAGGATGTCTGTTTCATCCGGTCGGACGAGGGGCGCGTGGGATTCCTCGGTTCGCGGTTGCCGCTGCACGCGGGCCGGCTGGTCGACCATGAAAGCGGAGACGACCTCGGTCCAGTCGAAGCCGTCGAGCTGGTCACCGTGGGGCAGCGCCGGGGGATGGGCCACAGCAGTGACGGGCGCCGCCGCTTCGTGACGGCGGTGGACGTTCCGGCGCGACGGGTGTCCCTGGGTCCACCGGAGGCCGCCCACGCCGACGAAGTACGCCTGCACACGGTGACGTGGGTCGACAACGGTCCCGACATGCCCGGGGGCAATCATGGGAACGCGTCCGGAGCCGGAATGGGTGCGATCGCCCAGTGCAGCGCCCACGGTCAGCCGGTGTCCAGCGTGGTGCACTCGGACGCCGACGGGCTGACCGTCAGCTTCTCAACGCCGCAGCGACGCATCGCCCCCGGCCAGACCGTCGCTCTCTACGATCCCGATCACCCGGAAACGGTGCTCGGCTCGGGCATCGCCTGGTGAGCCGATCGCGTCGCAGACGGATCCGGTGCCGGCCGTGAGCCCTTCCGCGTCGTCCGGACACGATCCTGTGGCACGCGCCGAGGAGTTGCGCGCCCTCATCGCCTATCACAACGATCGCTATCACCGCCTCGACGATCCCGAGATCAGCGATGGCGAGTTCGACGACCTGGTTCGGGAGCTCCGATCCATCGAGACCGATCACCCCGACCTGGTGGTGCCGGGCTCACCGACATCGACCGTCGGAGCCGCGTCCTCCGCGCTCTTCGCCCCGGTGGCCCACCGGGTGCCGATGATGAGCCTCGACAATGCGTTCAGCCGCGAGGAGCTGCAGGCATGGGCCGATCGACTGGCCAAGCAGATTGCCGCCAACACCGCCTTTGTATGTGAATTGAAGATCGACGGCCTGGCCATCTCCCTCACCTACCGTGGGGGACGATTCGTGCAGGCGGCCACACGTGGCGACGGACGCACCGGCGAGGACGTGACTCCCAACGTCGCCACCATCGCCGACATCCCCGAGCGATTGCGGTCCACCGTCGATCCTCCGCCGGAGCTGATCGAGGTGCGGGGTGAGGTGTACATGCCGGTCTCTGCGTTCAACGACCTCAACCGGCGTCAGGCCGAGGCCGGCGAGCGCCTGTTCGTCAATCCCCGAAATTCGGCGGCGGGATCGTTGCGACAAAAGGATTCGTCCGTCACCGCTTCCCGCTCCTTGTCGTTCTGGGCCTACCAGGTCGGGGAGCTCGAGGTGGCGCGGAGCAGCACTTCTGCCGGTGGTCAGGACAATCGCTCGAACGGTCTGGGCCCGACCCACTCGAGCACCCTCGAGTGGCTGGGCAAGGCCGGATTTCCGGTTAATCCGGAACGAGAGTTGGTCCACGGACTCGATGAGGTCCTCGACTTCTGCCGTCAGGCGGAGGACGGCCGTCACGACCTCAACTATGAGATCGACGGTGTCGTGGTCAAGGTCGACGACCTCGCCCTGCAGCGTCAGCTGGGGTCCACCTCGCGGGCGCCGCGATGGGCGATCGCCTACAAGTTCCCGCCCGAGGAGCGGACCACCGAGCTCCGGGACATCTCGGTGTCGATCGGCCGGACGGGAAAGGCCACGCCGTTCGCCATGCTGAGCCCGGTGTTCGTCGGCGGCTCCACCGTCTCGTTGGCCACCCTTCACAACGAGGACCAGGTTCGGGCCAAGGATGTGCGTCCGGGCGACACGGTGGTGGTGCGGAAGGCCGGGGACGTGATCCCCGAGGTTGTGGGGCCCGTCCTCGCCGTAGGGGCAGGCGACCGAAGACGCCGGAGACGGGCGGCGTGGAAGTTCCCCACCGAGTGCCCCAGTTGTGGCGCGCCGCTCGTGCGCCTGCCCGGTGAGAGCGATACGTTCTGCACCAACCTCGACTGCCCGGGCCAACGGGTCCAACGCATCGCCCACTTCGCCTCCCGGTCGGCCATGGACATCGAGGGACTGGGTGAGCAGCGAGTCCAGCTCTTCGCCGATCTGGGTCTGCTCAACGACGTGGCCGACCTCTACACGTTCACGGCCGGGACACTCGACGGGCTCGAAGGGTTCGGGCCGCTGTCGATCGCCAACCTCCTCGGTGCCATCGACGACTCCCGCTCCCGACCCCTGCACCGGGTGCTCATCGGTTTGGGAATCCGCCACCTCGGCCAGGTCGGATCGATCGCCCTGGCGCGGTCGAAGGGGGACATCGACGCCATCATCTCCGCCGACGAGGAGAGCCTGGCCGTGGTGGACGGAGTGGGACCGGTCATCGCGGCAAGCGTGGTGCGATGGCTCGCTTCGGCGGTGAACCGTTCGGTGGTCGAACGCCTCCGGTCGGCCGGGGTGAATCTCACCGAGCCGAGTGGCGCCGTCTCGACAACCGATGCTAAGCGCCCTCAGACGCTGGCAGGAAAATCAGTGGTGGTCACCGGCACCCTCGAGGGATGGACTCGGGAAGAAGCCGAGGAGGCGATTCTGGCCCGGGGCGGCAAATCGCCGGGCTCGGTGTCGAAGAAGACCTTTGCGTTGGTGGTTGGTGAGTCACCCGGCGCCGCCAAGGTGACCAAGGCGGAGCAGCTCGGCGTGCCAGTTCTTGAAGGGACCGCGTTCGGCCGGCTACTTGAGTCGGGCGAGCTGCCCGGTCCGGATTGAGCGGAGCGGGCGCCGGGCGCGTCACCGGACTACCAGATTCGAATTCGTGGCCAGTTCCTTGTAACCGGGGGGGTATTCCGGCACCATCGGGAACGCTGATCCCTCGCTTGAAATGACCGATGTTCCCCGTTATGGTTCCACTAGCCGAACAGGTGGTATTCGGAGGTGGGCCATTGCGGTCTGTCGAGGGATCACCCCTGGATCGGATTTGGATGCCGACGCTGTGGCGTTTGCAGACGGGGGGACCCATGTTGTGGTGCCCTTTGCCCGCTTCGTCCAGGGTCGGAGCATGACACGTTGGGGGACAAACGTCGTCTGACTTCATCACCCGTGGAGACATGGGCCAGAACAAGGAGCGCACTTTGATACGAAAGATGCTTTTGATTGCTGCGGCAGTCGCCATGCCGGTCGGCCTCATCGCCGCCACGGCGGGCACCGCGGGGGCAGCCAAAGTTCTCGATCCCACCGCAGCACCTTCTACAGCGAACTGTACGTTGAGTGGTGGGACCATCACCTTCAAGACTCCAATCGGGATCGTTACCGCTGGTGGCTACCAGGCTCCGCTGAAGAACAAGGGCCAGAAAATCAAGATCGCCGGAGTGAACCTGTCGTGCACCTCCTCGGATGTCACCGGCCCGTTCACCGGCGTGGCCTCGGGAAAGATCACCTCGACGAATCCGGGCAATACTCCTGAGCAGGAGTACTCCTGCACGGGCCTCTTGGGTGTTCAGCCCGGCCCCGGTGGGACGTTGACCGGTAGCCTCAAGATCAAGTGGACGCCGCCATTTGGGCAGAGCTTCGCCGGTGGTAAGAAGACGGCGACCGCCATCTCCTCGATTGGTGGTGGCGTGGACGGCGGTGGTCACGGGACATTCACCATCCCGGGCAACCCGGGTACCGGTTCCTCCACCGGTTCGTTCCCCGGTTCCGACGCTGGCGCTTCGGGGACCTCGACGGACGCCACCGCGGACACTGAGGGCCAACTGGCAGCCCAGTGCCAGTCCTCTGGTGGTCTTTCGTCGATCAATCTGGGCTCCGGCACCGCCAGCCTGCAGTAGGAAGTCGACATTAGGTCCGAGCGATCGGACCAGCCGTCACCGACGAGGGCGGGGCTCAAGCCCCGCCCTCGTCGCGCCTACGGGTGTGGTTGGGCCTCCGTCCATTGTCGGATGGGACGGCCAGTCGGGGCCCGAAGCGGGGAGCGAGTCCAGCCACCAGAACCGGCGAAGCGCCCGACACCCAAAATTGAGGATATTTGCAGGCGATGAGCCAAAATGCGCGGCGTACCTTGTATGGGCCCATTTGTCCCGTTAAGGTGCAGCAACCGAGCCGGGGGATGGCTCGCACGGGGGGAGAGCACCTCGCCCTTTGTGGGGAGTGTCCCGGATCGGATTTGGATGCCGGCGCTGTGGCGTTTGCAGACGGGGGGAATTTGGGTGTGCCCTTTGCCAGCTTCGTCCTGAAGTCGGACATGACACGTTGGGGGACAACCGTCGTCTGACTTCAGAAACCCATGGAGACATGGGGGACAAAGGAGCAGTAAATGAACATCAGGAAGCTTGCGACTCTTGCGGTCGCAGTTGCGGTGCCGGTGGGCATGGTCGTCACGCTGGCTGGTGCCGGGGTCGCGTCCGCGAAGGCTCCGCCGGACACCGGTACGATCAGTTGCCCGGCAACGACGACGACGGCAGGCCTTAATCCGCCCTTCATCCCGGGCGGAACGGTTACGAAGAAGTCCACCACGTCGCTTGCGGGCGTGACCTTCAGCGGTTGTTCAGGCACGGGCAACGCCGTGACGGGGGGAACCTCGAAAGCGACCTCTATCAAGGGCAAGTTCCCCAAGAATACGCACGTCAACAACTGCACGACGTTCGCGTCTTCACCCCCGACCATCGGAGCATTCAAGCTGAGCGTCACGTGGAGCGACGGCACTAAGTCGAGCATCGCCATGTCAGGCGGCAGTTCGACGTTGGCCCCTCCGGGGTTCCTGGTGAACGGCACGGTCTCTAAGGGTTCCTTCGCCGGTCACGCGGTTCAAATCCAAGCGGCTCTCGATGCACCGACGCTCGCCGCCATTGTGGCCTGCATCGGTGGGAATACCACTCCCATCACTTCGCTGGGCCTTAGCACCACCCTCTCGATCAGCTAGTCGAACGGGGCGTGCAACGCGCACGTTTGAGGTGACTGAGGGAGGCGGGGCCCTTCGGGGTCCCGCCTCCCCCGCGCCTCCGCTCTCGCTGAGGAATCGAGCCGGGCGAGCGTCAGTTCGCTGGGTACGCACCACGTGCGGTCGTCTAAGCCTGCATCCACCGACCGACTACCTGATGGGGCAGCGATTCGGGTGATCG